>CAZWNO010000090.1:0-14485 GCA_964635845.1 uncultured Chromatiales bacterium | reverse complement strand
GAATCGCGGAGTCTCCGGAATCGCGGAGTCTCCGGAATCGCGGAGTCTCCGGAATCGCGGAGTCTCCGGAATTGTGTTGTTCCTCACGCGGCGCTTCACGATCTTATGAGCATGCTGCGCCGGCACATCATAGTCACCCTCAGCCTTTGCGGTATACTCGCGACGCTGTTCGCGCCCCTGCGTGAGGAATCACGCTGGGCGGGCGATTGTGCGATCGTGGCGATGCCGCCGGCGATGCCGGTGCAGAACTCGGATTCCGAAAGCCGGAAACTGCCCGTCCTTGCCGTCGCGGCGACACTTGCCAGGCGTCAGCTTCGGCGGATCCACGTCGTCGTCAGTGAACCGCGGAGGGTGGCACCCCCGCCGGTGCAACCCGTTCCCGCTCCACGCGTACCGCTCCCTCCCGAACTTCGCGAACGCTCGCCTCGCGCTCCTCCTTCCATGTGCTGACATACCGCTTCAGTACACACGGAATTATCCACCTCAAATAATGGAGGAGTGCCATGTCCGATGAAACTCAGGAACGCAAGTCCCTGCCCTTCGGCCTGATGCTGCTGCTGGGCGTTATCGCGCTCGGTCTCATCATGCTCGCGGCGAAATTGGTACTGTCATAGCACACGCTGACACGCGTACGACGAACGTACAGCCCGGGGAGCCCAGCGCTCCCCGGGTTTTTCTCGCGCCCTGTCCTCCCGTGCCTTCATTCCTTCCCGCCAATTTTCCCATTCCTTGTTTCCATTCTTCCATGTTTCCATTCTTCCATGTTTCCATTCTTCCATGTTTCCATTCTTCCTTGATACAGGAGCCTCGATTCCGTAAACTGCCGTGTCACCATCAAAGGAGGCAGGCATATGGAAAAAGCGGAGAAGGCTATCCGGGATTTGCTTTCGCACGCGGACGTGCGGATCGACGGTTCTCGGGAGTGGGATATCAGGGTGAACAATTCGAAGCTGTTTCAGCGGCTCCTGCGCGACGGCGTGCTGGGACTCGGCGAATCGTACGTCGACGCGTGGTGGGACTGCGACGATCTGGGTGAGCTTGTTCGCAAACTCCTCCTCGCCGATCTCGAGCATGTGGTCGAGCCGATGAAGCTGCTGATCCCGGTGCTCATGGCGAAGGTGGTCAATCTCCAGAACCGATCGCGCGCGGCGCGCGATGTCGGCTCGCACTACAACCGCGGCAACGTGCTCTTCCGCAACATGCTCGACACGCGCATGACATACTCCTGCGCGTACTTCAAGGATACCGAGGATCTCGACCAGGCACAGGAGGCCAAGCTCGATCTGGCGTGCCGCAAGCTCGGGCTGCGCGAGGGACAGCGCGTGCTGGACATCGGCTGCGGCTGGGGCAGCTTTCTCAAGTTCGCCGCAGAGCGCTACGGCGTCTCGGGCGTCGGCGTCACGCTGTCGGATCAGCAGGTCGAACTCGGGAAGGAAATGTGCGCGGGCCTGCCGGTGGAACTGCGCCTCCAGGATTTCCGCGACCTCGACGAGCGCTTCGATCACATCATCTCCATCGGCATGTTCGAGCACGTGGGACCGCCCAACTACCGCCTGTACATGGAAACCGTCGCAAAGATCCTCGCGGACGACGGCCTGTTTCTTCTCCACACCATCGGGGGGAACGACGAGAGAAACAACATGGACCCGTGGACCGATCGCTACATCTTTCCGGGAGCCCGGCTTCCGGTGATCAGGCAGATCGCCGTGGCCGCGCAGGATCTGTTCGTGATGGAGGACTGGCACAACTTCGGCGTGTATTACGCGCCGACACTCGAGGCGTGGTTCAGGAACTTCGACAGGAATTGGGCGGGCGTGATCGCGCCGCATTACGACGAACGCTTCTACCGTATGTGGAAGTACATGCTGCTCAGCACGACCGGCTCCTTCAGAGCTCGGCGCAACCAGGTCTGGCAGATCGTGTTTTCGAAGAAGGGAATTGCCGGCGGATACGAATCCGTTCGCTGACCATAAAGGCGATCGCGGGATGCGCTGGCGCGGGATGCGCTGGCGCGGGACGACCTCCTACATCAGGCCCCGGTAAAGGCCGCCATCGACCTGGATGGTCGTGCCCGTGATATAGGAGGCGCGTGAACTGGCGAGGAAGACCGCCATGTGCGCGATCTCGTCGGGCGTGCCGATGCGTCCCATGGGAATGTTCGCGACGACCTGCGCGCGGATGTCGTCGACGGTGACCCCGGCTTTCGCGGCGCGGTCGGTGAAGAGCTGCGCCTGGCGTCCCGTCGCGATATACCCCGGCGCGATGTTGTTGACCGTCACGCCGTGTTTCGACACTTCGTCCGAGAGCGTCTTCGCCATGCCGGTCACGCCTGCGCGGAAGGCATTCGACAGCAGCAGCCGCTGCACGGGCTGCTTGACCGAAATGCTCGTGATGTTGATGATGCGGCCGAAACCACGCTCGATCATGCCCGGCAGGAAGCCGCGGATCAGCCGCACCCCGCTCATCAGCGTGCGGTTGTAGGCGGCCAGCCAGTCCTCCTCGCCCATCGAGAGGAAGTCCCCCGGATTGGGACCGCCGTTGTTCGTGACGAGTATGTCCGTTCCGCCGAATGCCGCGTCGGCTGCATCGACCGCTCGCGTGATTTCACCGGCGGCGTCGAGATCGGCCGCGATGTATTCGATGCGCGTGGCGCCCTTCGCGCGCAATTCCTCTGCCAACGCAGCGAGCTTCGCCCCGGTACGTGCGCAGAGCATAACCTGCGCGCCTTCGGCGGCGAGTCCGGCGGCGACGGCGCGCCCGATGCCGTCGCTCGATCCGGCCACGAAGGCCCGCTTCCCGTTCAGATCCAGTTCCATGCCCGTTTTATCCGCAATTTTTTCGTGGTTATCTTTGTTGGTTATGCAAGGTACGGGAATTTCCGGACCGCAATCAAGACGCACAATTCCGGCAGATGTTCAAATGGCATATCGACCGATCTATCCCTGGGGGGCGCAGGTACTGCGCGAGGAAACGCGCGAGGTCGCGGAACCTTCCGCGGAACTGACGCAGCTCATCCTCGATCTCTTCGAGACGATGGACAAGGCCAACGGCGTCGGCCTCGCCGCCAACCAGGTCGGAGAGGGCAAGTCGATTTTCGTCGTCGACCTGCGTCCCGTCGAAGACTACGAGGACAGCAAGCCGCTGGTCTTCATCAATCCCGTCATCACCGACCTCTGGGGCGATGAGATCGGCTACGAGGAGGGCTGCCTGAGCGTGCCGAACGTGCGGGAGGAGATCTTCCGTCCCGAGAAACTCCACATCCGCTACCGTGACGCGAACTTCGAACCGCAGGAACTCGAGGCGGACGATTTCCTCGCCCGTGTGATCCAGCACGAATACGATCACCTGCAGGGCATCTTCTTCACCGACTACCTGCGCGGCCTGCGCAAGCGCCTCGTCATGCCCGTGCTGAAAAAAATCCGCAGCGGCGAGGCCGAGGCCGACTACGTGATGGCGAAGAAGGTCGTCCTCGCGGAGTGACGGAGAATCGCATGCGCATCGTCTTCATGGGTACGCCCGATTTCGCCGTGCCTTCGCTGCGTGCACTGCATGCCGCGGGACACGAGATCGCCTGCGTGGTCACGGCACCGGACAGGAAACGGGGCAGGGGGCAGCAGCTGAGTCCCACGCCGGTCAAGGCGGCTGCGCGAGGACTGGGCCTCGAGGTGATTGAGGCCGATGATCTCCGCGATCGGGGATTGATCGAAGCGCTGCGCGACGCCGCGGCAGAGCTTTTCGTCGTCGTCGCATTCCGCATCCTCCCCGAAGAGATATTCGCGATTCCCTCCGCCGGCAGCTTCAACCTCCATGCCTCGCTGCTGCCCCGCTACCGCGGTGCCGCTCCGATCAACTGGGCGCTGATGAACGGCGACTCCGAGTCCGGCGTGACGACTTTTTTCCTGCAGAAAAAAGTGGACACGGGAAATCTTCTCGTGCAGGAAGCGGTCCCTCTCCACGAAAACATGACGGCGGGTGAACTGCACGACATTCTCGCCGGCATCGGCGCCCGCGCCGTGCTGCGCACGGTCGAGCTGATCGAAGATGGGGAAGCGATGCCGCTGCCGCAGGATGAGAGTCTCGCGACGCCCGCTCCGAAGATCTTCCGCGAAACCTGCGCCATCCGCTGGGAGAGGAGCGCGCGCGAGGTGCACAATCAGATCCGCGGGCTCAGTCCCCATCCGGCCGCCTGGAGCACGCTGCATGCGGCGGAAATGAAAATCCTGGAGAGCCGGATCGCGGAGGAACATTCCGCCGGCCTGCCGGGCCGCGTGATCGCGACCGCGCCGGACCTGCGCGTGCAGTGCGGCAGCGGAAGCGTTGTCATCCGCACGCTCAAACCGGAAGGACGCAGGAGCATGTCCGCCGAGGAGTATCTGCGGGGGTACAGGATCGGGACAGGGGAGCGTTTCGCCTCGGGCGAAGGGAACTGAACGAAGACGAAGGTGAAGACGAAGACGAAGAAGTTAAGAAGTTAAGAAGTGAAGTAGTGAAGATGCGAAGAAGTGAAGTAGTGAAGATGCGAAGACGAAGATGGGGGGTGACGCAGCGCTGGTGATCAGGTATTTCGGATAATACGGTCGAGAATCTCCGCGGTCCGCACGGACGCTCCGGCGCTCCCGAGCTGTTCATTCACGCGACGAAGCGCGGCAATTGTCGCGGCGCGCCTTTCCCCGTTTTCGAAGTACGGGAGAGTGTATTGAGCGATGTAATCGGCGCGCATGTCGTCCTGCAGCAACTCCGGCACGATACGTGCCCCGGCGAGGATGTTGACCATGCCGATGTTGCCGACGTTGATCAACCGCCTGCCGATCTGGTAGTTGAGCCAGGAGGCGCGGTAGACGACCACCATGGGCGTCTCGTACCACGCAGTTTCCACGGTCGCCGTGCCCGAAGCCACCACGGCGGCGTGGCTGTGCTGCATCAGCGCATGCGTGGCGCCGCGGACGATGTGAATTTCGTCGAATCCCCTCAGGTGCGCCTCGTACAGTGCGTCCGGCAGCCGCGCCGCGCCGATGGCGATCGTGCAGCCGGTCCGCTTGCGCAGCAGCTCCGCTCCCTCGAGCATCGCGGGGAGCAGCCGGTGCACTTCCTGCTCGCGCGAACCGGGGAAGAGACCGAGAAGGAGTTTGTCGGCGGGGAGTCCTTGCGACTGCAGGAATTCGGCGCGGTTCGTTTTTTCGAGTATCTCCACGAGCGGGTGCCCGACGAAGGTCGTGGGAACGCCGATGTCGTTGAATAGCTTCTCCTCGAAGGGAAACACGCAGGCGAGGTGGTCGACGAGACCGGCCATCTTCCGCGCGCGGTTTTTCCCCCAGGCCCATACCTGTGGACTGATGTAGTAGAGCACGCGTCCGCCGGCGGCCTTGACCTTCCGGGCGAATCGCAGATTGAAGCCCGGGTAATCGATCAGCAGGACCGCATCGGGACGACGCTCATTGTACTGCATTTCGCAGCGGTCGAACATCTCGCGCAGAAAGCGGTAACGCTTCACCACTTCGACGAAGCCCATGATCGCGGTCTGGCTGATGTGATACAGAAGCTCCGCCCCCTCGTCTCGCATGAGGTCGCCGCCGATACCGAAGAACTGCGCGTCAGGGTGCATCGCGCGGTAGGCCCGGATCAGCCGGGCTCCGTACAGGTCGCCCGAAGCCTCGCCGGCGATGATCATGATCCGCGGAGAGCCTCGCTGCGTCATGACCTCACGCGAGCCAGATGATGACGAGGATGAGCGTCGCAAGGGCGAAGGCCTGCAGCGTGCGGGACTCGGAGTGCCAGCCGGCCTTCCAGTCGATGTCGACGGGATGCCAGGATGAATACGGCGTGAGCCGGAAGAAGAAACGGGGCACCTTGGCGCAGTAGTCCGTGTACTCCTGTCCGAATTTCTCACGGAGGTAGCGCTCCTCTTCCCTGACGATGAGCGTGTACTGGAAGACGAACCAGGCGAGAGCCGCGATCTGCAGCCAGGGGAACAGCGCCATGGACATGATCCCGATGCCTACGTAGATCATGATGTTGCCGACGTACAGCGGATTGCGCGTGTAGGCGAAGGGTCCCGATGTGACCAGCCTGCTCGCTCCGACGGAACCCGTCACACGGGTTTCGCTGCCGACATAGAACACGCCCGCGGCGCGGAGGAATTCACCCGCCGCGGCGACGGCGAAGCCCGCGAGGAGGCTCGTGATCGTCGGTTCCGCGAAGACCAGCATGAGGGCGAGGAACGGGAGAGGGGTGTAGCTCCGGTTGCGGAAGAGCAGTTGGCTGAATGTCAAAGGATATCCTGGTTGCTGGCAAACGCCTAAATTAAGGGCGGCGGCGCGGAAAATCAACCCGGGCGCTCGCGCCGCGCGCGGCGACGGATTGCGCGGTCTGCGCTATGAATCCACTGCTGAAATCGATATCTTGAGTGATTCTACCGGCGCACATCCCGGTTTCACGCGGAAACTGCCTATGCTGACGAAATACGGTCTCGACGTAGCAATTCCCCTGCTGATCATCGCCCTCGCGGTGGTGCTGATCGGGCTGTTCACCTCGAATCTGCCGGTCCGCATCATCCTTGTCGTCACGGGCGGCGCCGCATTCCTTTTCACGCTGAATTTCTTCCGTGATCCCGATCGCAGCACGCCGGAGGTTGCCGGCGGAATTATCTCGCCTGCTGACGGCAAGATCGTCAACATCAGCGAGGTCGAGGAAAAGGAGTATCTCGGCGCGAGGGTGAAGCAGGTGTGCATCTTCATGTCGCCGCTGAACGTCCATGTCAACCGTTTCCCGGTGGACGGCAGGGTGGAATTTTTCCGGCATATCGAGGGAAAATTCCTCGCGGCCTGGGAGGACAAGTCCAGCGATCTCAACGAGCGCACGCTCATCGGCGTCGACGCAGGCGGCTACAAGCTGCTGTTCAAGCAGATCGCCGGATTCGTGGCGCGGCGCATCGTGTGTCCCCTCGAAGTCGGTGACAGCGCCGTCGCGGGGGAACGCTTCGGCATGATCAAATTCGGATCGCGCGTCGACGTGCTCATGCCGCTCGACGCGGAAGTGCTGGTGCAGATGGATCAACACGTCGTGGCGGGCGAAACCGTGCTCGCCGTCGTCAGGCGCTGACGGATGCCCGCGGCGTCCGCGCCGCCGCCTTCGCCGCGCATTCACTCAATCCCTTGAAGCGGTAGTTCCTTGCGCATACGCCTCAGCCGTTCGATCGTCCCCAATCTGTTCACGGTCCTGAACATCTGCTTCGGGTTCCTGAGCATCATCGCGGCGTCGCAGGATGATTTCGTGCCCGCGCTGTGGTACATCGTGCTCTCCGCCGTGTGCGATTCGCTCGACGGACTGATGGCGCGGCTGACGAATTCCGCCAGCGAATTCGGCGTCGAACTCGATTCGCTCGCCGACGTGGTCGGCTTCGGCGCCGCCCCGTCGTTCCTGCTCTACGCGGTCGTGCTGGACGTCTGGGGCACCTTCGGCATCCTCGTCGCGGCGGCGCCGCTGATCATGGGCGCACTGCGCCTGGCCCGCTTCAACGTGCAGCTGGTGGGATTCTCCAAGGACCATTTCACCGGCATGCCGATACCGCTCTCGGCGCTGACCCTCGTTTCCTACCTGCTGTTCTTCGGTGTCGATGCGATACAGACGCAGGAGAGCCTGCAATACGGCCTGATGGCGATCACCGTCGCATGCGGAGTCCTGATGGTCAGCACGGTGCGCTATCCTGTCGTCCCGAAACTCTCGCTGCGCGGATTCAAGTCGCAGCCCGTGCTGATGACGCTCCTCTTCGCCACGCTCGTGATCGCGGTCGCCTCGCGCGGCGAGCTGATGTTTCCCATCCTGCTGCTTCTGATCGTGAGCGGACCGCTCTTCGCCGCGGGCCGGAAAGTGCGCGGCGCCGCGCATCGACACAGGGGAAGCAGCCACGGACAGCGTGCGGACGCGGTGCAGGGCGGCGAGGAGCAGCAGCAGAACGCAACCATCGATTCGTCATCATAAAGGTTCCCCATGTTCAAGGCGATCATAACCGTGAAACTCAGGCCCTCCATCCTCGATCCCGAGGGCAAGGCCATCGAACACGCGATGCAGTCGCTCGATTTCCAGGCGCTCTCCGGCGTGCGCATCGGCAAGCTGATCGAACTCTCGGTCAACGGGCTGGACCGCGCGGCCGCGGAAGCGGCGGTGGACGAAGCCTGCCGCAAGCTGCTCGCCAATCCGGTGATGGAGGACTACACGTTTGAACTCCACGAAGCCTAGAGGTCCATCATGCCAACTGTGAAATTCGGCGTCGTCGTATTCCCCGGCTCCAACTGCGATCACGACGCCTATCATGCGGTCAAGCATGTGCTCGGCTCGCAGGCGGAGTTCCTCTGGCACAAGGAAGGAGATCTGCGCGGTGTCGACGTCGTGATCCTCCCCGGTGGATTTTCCTACGGCGACTACCTGCGCTGCGGCGCGATCTCGCGCTTCTCGCCGATCATGCGGGAGGTGATGCGGCATGCCGAACGCGGGGGATACGTGATCGGCATCTGCAACGGCTTCCAGATCCTCACCGAATCGGGACTGCTGCCCGGAGCGCTGCTGCGCAATAGCTCGCTCAAATTCGTCTGCCGCCAGGTTCATCTGCGTGTGGAGAATGCCGAGACGGCGTTCACCAACCAGTACCCGCCGGGCAAGGTCATCGCGATTCCCGTTGCCCATGGCGAGGGAAATTTCTATACTGATAAGAATACACTCGCGGAGATCGAGGACAACGGCCAGGTCGCCTTCCGTTACACGGAAGCCGACGGCACGGTCACCGAGGCCGCGAATCCCAACGGTTCGCTCAACAATATCGCGGGCATCGTCAACAGGCGGGGCAACGTGCTCGGCATGATGCCGCATCCGGAACGCGTGGTCGAGCTCCTGCTCGGAAGCGCGGACGGAGCGGGAGTGTTCGCGTCCCTGCTTCACGCAATCCCGGGCGCTGTGCCCGTTCTTTCCTAGGAGGTCATTATGTTCGGCAACATCGGCGGATGGGAAATTCTCATCATCATCCTGCTGGTCGTTATTTTCTTCGGCGCGAAAAAGATTCCCGAACTGGCCCAGGGCCTCGGCAAGGGCATCAAGGAATTCCGCAAGGCGGCGAAGGACATACAGGAAGACATCAGTCTCGAAGACAAGAAAATCGACGACAAAACCAAGTAGGATCGCGCTCCTGCACGACGCAACCGCATACCCGGCCGGCATGGAGGGAGATGCCGCATGATCGGCGCACAGCGCGACGGCGCACAGCGCGACGGCGCGGACGATGCCGCGTCGCCCACGATACGCATATTCACCGATTTCGACGGAACCATCACGCACGAGGACGTGGGGGAGGCGCTGCTGCGGCGGTTCTGCACGGAAACGCGCATCGATGAGCTGCTCGATGCGTGGGCCCGCGGGCGCGTCAACGCCGTGGATACCTACCGCCACCTCTATGCGGGCGTGCCGCAACTGACCGGGGAAATGCTCGACGGCTTCCTGGAGGACTACGAGATCGATCCGTCCTTCGTCCGCTTTGTCGCGTGGTGCGCGGAGCGCGCATATCCGCTGGTCGTCCTCAGCGATGGCTTCGACGCCTACATCGACCGCCTCCTTCGCCGCGTGGGTGTCCGAGTGGAGACGCGGATCAACCGTATGCGGCTGGGCAGCGGATCGCCGGATCTGGAATTCCCTTACTCGGACCCGCGCTGCCCGCAGCTGGCCAACTGCAAGAGCAATCACGTGGCGCTGCTCTCGCGCGACGAGGATCTCATCGTGTACGTCGGCGACGGTTCCTCGGATTTCGAGGCCGCCTCGTACGCCGACATGGTTTTCGCCCGGGGTGCGCTCGAGAGCTGGTGCCAGCAGCACAATATCACCTTCCGGCGGTTTTATTCCTTCACCACGGTCCGCGACGTGCTTGCCGACCTCGTGGAGCGGAAGAAGCTCCGGCCGGGAAAACGCGCGCAGGTGCTGCGCAGACAACTGTGGTTGACGGGCTGAACCCGTACAAGCTTCAACACGAGAGATATCCATGGAACCAGATACGATGCCTTCGAGGGGAGCAGGGGAAGCGGAACTCGCTCCGCTGCAGATCGCGAAGCACATCGCACTCTTTGTGCTCACATTCACCACCACGACCATCGCCGGCATGCTGTGGCAGGGGCAGTTCGATCTCGCCCGCTTCTCAGTCGGCCTTCCATACAGCATCGCCGCGCTGTTCATTCTCAGCTGCCATGAGTTCGGACATTATTTCGCCGCGCGGCGGCATGGGGTCCGAACGACGCTGCCGTATTACATCCCCCTGCCGCCTCTTCCGATGTTCATCAACTTCGGGACGCTCGGTGCGGTCATCCGTACCAGACAGGTCATCCCTCATCGCACGGCCCTGTTCGACATCGGCATCGCGGGACCGATCGCGGGATTCGTCGCGAGCATCATCGTGTTGATCATCGGATTCATGACGCTGCCGGGGACGGATTTCCTGCTCGGCATCCATCCCGATTACGATTTCGTCATGGGCATGTCCGTGACGGCGGAACCGGGCACGATCCTCACCTTCGGTGCGCCCCTGCTGTATTCCGCTTTCGAGCAGCTGTTCAGCGCTCCCGGTGCGTACATCCCCCCGATGAGCGAGATGTACCACTACCCGCTGCTCGTCACCGGCTGGTTCGGACTTCTGGTCACCGCGCTCAACATGCTTCCGGCGGGACAGCTCGACGGTGGCCATGTCACCTACGCCATGTTCGGTGACCGGCAGCATGTCGTGGGCCGCATCACCGTGACCGTCCTTACTTTTTTCGGCGGAATGGGCTTCTTCCCGGCGCTGCTCGATCTCGCGGGTATGACCGATGCCGGTTTGATGATTATGGAATCCATACCGCATTATCAGGCGATTTTCTGGCCAGGCTGGCTGTTCTGGGCCCTGCTGATTGGCGTTTTCATCAAAGTGAGGCACCCGGAGGTTCCCGAATTCGCTGGAATCGGATCCAAACGCAGGCTGGTGGGGTGGTTCTCCTATGCCATGCTTGCGCTCTGTATTACCCCGTCGCCCATCTTCATAACATGAGGGGTAAAAATCGGTCCCGTTGCCGTTTTCCGATTGACTTTGGACAAGGCAGGATGTATGTTAGAAAGGCCTCCTTGATAGTGTGATTGTAAGCCGGGGCAATGTCGTATGACTTGCCCCGGCTTCATCATACGTACCAAACCGCAACATCGAATCATGATTCAAAAAAAACTCCTCATCCTGATCTGTGCCACGTTTCTTGCGGCCGGGTGCAGCGACGATAGCGCCGTGGTAGATTCGAATCCAATCTACAGTCACATCCTGTTGACGGACATGGAGTTATCGGTCTACGCTCTCGATACGGATACCATCGACGTCGTCCCGGGAAATCCGAAGTCCCCCGACGATCCCATCACGGTCCCCATCAAGCTGACGGTGAACGTCTCGGAGCCGCTCGGAGCGGGCGGGAGCGTTTCGACACTGCGCTACGAGATCCGCCTCGACGGGAAGACTGCCGTCCTGCAGGGCGGCGACCTGCGGCAGTCCTCGACGGCGCCGCGGACCTGGGAAGCCGACATCGAGTTCGCGCGCAATCGCGGCGACGTGGGCGACTACCGCGTCGACGTGTTCGGGAAGGACGAATGGGGGACGGATCTGAACAGCGGCGTCTCGAAGTTCCGTCTCACCTATGGGACCAGGGCGCCGGAGATCGTCACCGTCAACGCCCCCGACACGGTCGATCTTCAGCTTCAGACGATCCTCATCCTTATCACCGCCGAGGTGCGCGACGAAAGCGGTCTGGCGGACATCAAGCAGGTGTACTTCAAATCCTTCCTCCCCGACGGTCGACCGGGAAACGACGGCAATCCGATCTATCTCGTCGACGATGGCACTCCGGGGTCCGGGGATCTCACACCGGGAGACGGCCTGTACTCGGTGAAGGTGCAGATGCTATCCGGCACGCCCAAGGGTGAGTACCGTTTCGAGTTCCGAGCCCTGGACTATTCCAACCTCTCCAGCAACGTCGTCATTCACAAACTGTTTGTCCGCTGATGCGCATCGGAATTTCCTTGAAGGGATGCGTCGCTGCCTTGCTGCTCCTCGCAGCACCGGCGGTGCACGCGCAGCTTGTTCCACAGTCATTTTCATTCGGGAAAGCTCTCGCCGGCGGTGACAACCGGCCGCTCTCCAACAGTGCCGTCGACCTCCTGGTGCACGGCGACACGTTGTGGATGGGGGGCGGCAAGGGCATCGATTACACGCCGGATCTCGGTGCGACCTGGCAGCATCTCGGCGATACGGCGCCCTTCGATCTCGAAGACATCGCCGCGCTCGAAGCGCACGACGGAGTGATGTGGGCTTCGCTTGCGGGTTCGGAAGACACCGACCAGGGATCCGTGCCGAAGGGACTCGGCCTCGCCGTGTCGACGGATTTCGGACGGAGCTGGGTGAAAATCCCGCAGCCAATGGAGAGCGCGGACATGTCCACCTACAAGATCACCTACGGCGTCAACAGCATCGACGCCCTGGCGGTGACGACGGACTTCAACAATATCACCTACGACATCGCGGTCACGGGACGCGCGGTGTTCATCGCGAGTTTCGCGGGCGGGCTGCGCAAGTCGACGGACATGGGACAGACCTTCGTTCCCGTCGTGCTGCCCCCCGATCAGATCGACGCCATCTCGCCCGACGATACGCTGAACTTCGATCTCTCGCCCGTCAACCGTCCCGACCTCGGCCTCGTCGAGAGTCTCAACCACCGGGTGTTCTCCGTTCATGCGATGAACGACGACACCATCTGGGTGGGCACGGCCGGTGGCGTCAACCTCTCCACCGACGGGGGTGTCTCGTGGCGGAAGTTTTCCTTCAACAATCAGAGTGAACCCATCTCCGGGAATTTCGTCGTGGCCGTCGGCCACAATGTGATCGGAGGCGTGACGCATGTCTGGGCCGCGACGGTCAACGCGGTGAATCCCGTGGAATACCGCGCCGTGAGCGTGACGACGGACATGGGACAGTCCTGGCGTACGACGCTGCGCGGAGAGTTCGCCCACAATTTCGGCTTCATGGGAGAAGTAGTGTACGTTCCGACCAACAGCGGGATCTACCGGTCGGACGACGCGGGTAACAGCTGGATCGGTACCTCGCGTTTCGTCGATCAGTCTTCACGCCGCGTCGCCTCCACCGAACGCTGCTACGCCGCCGCCGTCATCGGCGACAACGTGTTCGTCGCCAACGGCGACGGACTGATGCGGACGCGCGACGGATCGGAACAATTCTTCGGGCAATACTGGGATATCTTCGGGGCGGCGCAGGCGCTCGCGTCTTCCGCCGAGGCCTACGCGTATCCCAATCCCTTCGCGCCCGATGATGAATTGCTGCGGATCCACTACCGGACGGACGGATCAGGCAGCATATCCATCCGCATCTACGACTTCGCCATGCTGCCGGTACGCACGCTGCTGCAGAACGTGTCGCGTCCCCACGACATGGAGCAGGACGAAGTATGGGACGGCCGCAACGACGACGGCAAGCAGGTCGCAAACGGGGTGTACTACATCGAAGTCACCATCGGCGACAATGATCCCGTCTGGACCAAAGTCGTCGCACTGCAGTAACAGGGAGGACGGAGCATCATGAAAAAAACGATCATCAAGACTTTTATTCTTCTCTCCTGCGCAGTGCTTGCCTGCACACCGCCCGCGCAGGCGCAGGACGGAACGGCAGGCGCCTTCACGCGCATGGGCTTCGGCGCGCGCGGCCAGGGCATGGGCAACGCGATGACCACGGTCAACAGCGGCACGGTCTCGACCTACTACAATCCCGCGCTCAGCGCTTTCCAGGAGGGGCACGTGCTGTACGGCAGCTACGCCTTCCTCGCACTCGACCGGAAATTCAATCAGGTCAGCTACACGCAGATGATCCGCATCCACAACAAGGAAGCGCAGATCTACGCCGCGGAACCGGGAGTGCAGTCCATCTCCGGCGTGTCCATTTCCTGGATCAACGCGGGCGACGCCGACATCCAGGGCTACGACAGCGACGGCTTCAAGACGGACATGCTCAGCGTGTTCGAGAACCAGTTTGCCGTGAATTTCGGGACACGTTTCTCCGACAACCTGGCCGTCGGATTCAACGCGAAATTCTATTACGCGGGACTGTACGAGGGCGTGACGTCCTCGGGCTTCGGCCTCGACGTAGGCGCCCTGTACACGGTGTCCCCCGCGCTGCGCATCGGCCTGGTCGCGCAGGAACTGCTGACGAAATACAAATGGGACACTTCCGAACTCTACGGTGCGGAGAACGGGAATTCCACCGAGAATCCCTTCGCGCGCATCTACCGGCTCGGGATCGGGTACACGCTTCCTGGAGAGAGCGGCATCGCGGCGGCGGACATCGAAGCGATCGAAGACGTGTTCCTCGCCCGCATCGGTGTCGAGCTGCCGATCGCGGAGAACATCTGGCTGCGCGGCGGCGTCGAACGCCTCG
>CAZWNO010000089.1:5469-16934 GCA_964635845.1 uncultured Chromatiales bacterium | reverse complement strand
ATCAGCCCCGGTGCTCCATTTTTCGTAAGGACATGGACCGATGACGAGCACACAGTCAGGGAGTGCGAGAAAAGAAGTCCCCCGAACGGATCATGCCGGGGTTCCACCCCTTTGAAGTATTCCAGAATCATCACGAACCTCCTCACCAATGGGCGCGATATTCAAGCTTTCCGAGAACACGGCTTTTCACGATCGCCGACGTGCGCAAGAATGCGAAAAAACGCCGCTCATTTCATTCAGGATTCACCTGCCGATGAGCCTCAGGTTGGTTGTCGTTGGATTTTAAGGGCGCAATCTCCGCATATGACCGACCAAAGTCAAGAGTTTTGTGCGCGCATTTCCCTCGGTTCCTTTGTTTTCCCCTTTCAGGCCTTCATTATCCCCAATAAATACAGAGACTTGGCCCCTTCAGCTCAGAACATTAATTTTTTTGTACGGTTCTCCGAAAGCAATGTCCGGGGATGTTTTTGCCTTGAAAGAGGGCGAAATATCTCCCCTTCGGTTCAAGTCTCGCGCACGCCGAAGTGAGGATGTGATCGTAGAGGAGAGATCGATGAGGCGTCCGGCTTTGACGCGCTGCTTCGTGAGCAGGTGATCTGCACTGCCCGTGGCGGAGAACACTTGAAATCACGCGCTAATTATCCGATTTTCTCTGATCCCCGATTCATCCCAGGAGTCCATCCGTGAAAGCGATTCTGATCCCGATGACACTGCTGCTCGCCGTCTCGCTGCAGGCGCAGCAGAAGACGCTGACATTCGCCGCGCCCGATACGAACACCGCGCTCGCGGGCTACACCGCGCTGCGGCTGTTTCCGCTGCCGCCGAAAATCGCCTGGCCGGGCGCGGGATCGAGCGGCAGGGGCGAATTCGCAATCCATGCCTGGGCGGTGCCGAAGACGGGGCCGACGGCGGACAGGGCGAACGAGGCGGTGCTGATCGGCTGGAATCCCATGGGACGCCTGCAGCCCGAACAGCCGGGGTACTGGTGGCAGTACGAGTGGAGTTACGGACAGACTGGCACTCCGCTGTTCGAACTCAATCTCGACGTACGCGACAGCGCCATGCTCGGCGCGCGTCCGGGACTGCGCCGCATCAGCTACAAGATCAACCGCAAGACGGGCGCCGGCATCTCGGCGGATTTCGCTTTCCAGAACGTGAGCTTCGTGCAGGGAGAAGTCAGTGCCGGCGACAAGCTGCCGGAGAACTACCTGCTGATCAACACGCGCTCGAACCGCATGCGCGCCAATCTCCGCGCGGAATTCCGCAAGCTCGTGCAGCAGGCCGTGTTCACGAGCAGCACGGCTGATACCCGCCTCTTCCTCGCCTGTGAACGGGGCAACATTATCGACGCGCGGCTGATTCCCCTCTTCGGCGCGGTGGCCGACAGCACCGACGTCATGCTCAACGCGATGGAGATGGGCGCGCGCTATACGCTGAAGATCCGCAACGAACGGGAGTATCCAGTGCGGCTGACGTGGAACGCGACGCACGGCCGGCGCCTGTACTGGGACGCGCAGCGCGCCGTCCCCGAGCGACTCGAGAGCGGCGCGACGCTCATCGTCGAGATACTTGTCGATGAAAATT
The DNA here is from genome assembly GCA_964635845.1 of uncultured Chromatiales bacterium. GTDB lineage: Bacteria > Bacteroidota > Ignavibacteria > SZUA-365 > SZUA-365 > SZUA-365. The sequence continues at coordinate 15,350 of CAZWNO010000089.1, read as the reverse complement.
ACCACGCCTTCGGCACCATGCACGGCGTGTTCCGAGAAGACGATCCGCGGTGAGAGCATGGCCTTCACCGCGGCGAATGGATTCAAGGATTCGGCAGTCGGTTATTTCACGTACGAGACCAGCTCGGTCAGCACTTCGTCGTCGTTGTTGTCGTTGAAGAGGCTGATGCCATCCATCGAATGCTCACGCACCAATCCCACGCCGTCGGCGAACCACCAGTACACGCTGCCCACGGCGGGAATGTCGAACCGATACTTCACGGTCTGGTAGCTCTTCCCCTGTACGGTGATGGTTTCGCGGGTGATTTCACTTTCCGCGTACTTGTGCTTGAAGAGCAGGTACGGGGTGTCGGAAGGACTGTCCCCGAGCCCGTATACCGCGCCCGCGCTGTCCTTGACCGCGATCGCGGGGGCCCAGGCCGTGCTGTACTCCGGCAGGCCGACTTTCAGGAAATCGTAGATGCCGTATTCCGTCAGCATCGTATCTATCTTGACCTGCAGGGTGACGATCTCGGCGATGTCGTTCTTGAAGACATTCGTCTTGTACGTCCACACCGCGTTCCTGACGTACGGGAAATAGTTCGGCTCCGGTTTCTGCGGCGTGACGGGATCGTCCTCGCTGCACGCGGTGACGACGGCGAATGAGAAAATCACGAGCGGAAGCAGGGCCAAAGTCGGGAAGCGTTTCACGCAATCCTCCTCTATCTGGTGAATGAACTGTGCTGAAAAAGCCGGCGTCGAACTGGCGAATCCAGTCGGCGCCGGATGTGAGCAATACGTCATTCTCCAGTCAAAGATTCGGAGAATTTAATTTTTTTCCTGCGGATGCGTCTCCCCGGCAGTGATAAAACCGCGAGTCGGGCATCACCCGGTTACGCTGTCCGAGCCGCCCGCTAACGGACAGGCAGCTCCGCTAACGGACAGGCAGCTCCGCTAACGGACAGGCAGCTCCGCTACCGGACGAGTCGCAACGGCAGCGATTCGCGTCCCGTCCCGTGGAGCACGTGCACACGGTACAACCCGGGACTCTGCGATGACAGGTCGAGATGTACGGGAGATTCATCCGGACCGGCATTCTGACGAAGAACGACGCGTCCAAGCAGATCCGTGACGATTATCCGTGCATCGACGAATACGGGGGAAAGCGCCAGCGAGAAATGATCCCGGCCGGGATTCGGCCAGAGCTGCAGCATCTTCGCCGCCGGCGGAGGAGACTCGACGGAGACGGGTCCCTCGACGAAGTACATCCTGCAGAAACAATCGCCCGGGCGCTGATTCGCCGCATGGATCGTCATTCCGGTCAGGACGGAATCCGGCGCTGTCACATCCAGCTGCGGCAGCAGGCGCCAGGTGACCAGCGCCCACTCCCCGGCTGGCAGCCTGCCGCCGGGCAGGACCTGCACCGGTGTCCCGGGCGCGAGGTGGCGCAGCTTGCTCTCATCGATATCCAGACGGAGCGTGACATCCTCCGCGTCGCGGTCGCCCGTGTTGAAGAGGCGTACCTGGACATCGAACTCCGGTGGATCCCAGGATCCGGATCTGCTGTTCCAGAACAGTGAATCGGGATGATCACCGGTGAAGAGCAGCACCGGCCCGTGCGCGAGAATCACCGCTTGCGCATCGTCGATACGCAGATCGGGACAGCCGTCGACGAACTCCGCATCGCTGACGGTGACCGCGAACGGGATCGTGTCGCCCCTCCCCTCGAGCGATCGCATCTCGAATGACAGATGGAACAGCGGCCGATCCCCTTCAATCCAGGCATGGATTGAGGCATCCGTGCCGGTCGAAATTCGGGCTCCGTTCCCGAGCGGTGTGACGGTGAGCGGTTCATGTTCAAGCAGGCTTCCGTATCCCGGGGAGATGCGCGGGGACTGCAGCAAGCTCGTGTCGTAATGGACGGTGAATGCAAAGGGCGCACGCAGCCTTCCCGCCTCGGGATCGACGATGCGTAGGGGGATGCTCACTGCCGATCCGGCGAAAACGGTATCTCCGACCAGCGCGAGATGCAGCGGTTCGAGCGTGGAAGAATCGAGCGGCGCAGTGTAACGGATGGTATCGGCGACAAGGCCGCATGGTGCACGCCATTCGAGCCTGACTTCACGCTCCCCGCCGTCGGCGCAGTGGCGGCGGTAAAGCAGCGCGCAGTCCTCTTCCGTTTCCCTCCTGTGTATCGAGAGTTCAGTGTAGAGTGCGGAGACCTGGCCGGCATTCAATTTCTCCGGATAGTAGCGCCCGCCGGTTTCGGATGCTATCATCTGTAATTCCGTGCTGTCGGCTTCATTTCCGAGACGCACGATGTAAATCGGAATGCGGTGCTGTTGCGCGGCTGCGATCACTTCATCGACCCGGCGGTAGGAGGAATCGTCCTTGCTGTCGGTGATGAGCAGGACGGCGCGTCTGGGATTCAGACTGTTGAACGCCACCTCGATCACGCTCAGGTACAGCGCGTCGTACAGGGCGCTGCCGCCGTTCGCGCCGAGCGCGTCGATCGCCGAATGCAGCATGGGTTTGATCCACGTCATCACCTGATAGGTTGCCGCGTGGTCGTTGAACAGCGTGACCGTGAGTTCATCGACCACGCCGTCGGTCAGGTCGACGAATGCATGCGCCATCACCTTCGCCATGGCATTCCTGTCCCCTGCCATGCTCGCGCTGCCGTCGAGTACAAGCGCCGCCGAAATCGACGAGCGCACATACTCGTCAGGACACCAGAGGTCGTAGTCCGATATTTCGCGGCCGTTCTCATACAGCGTGAAATCGGACCGACCGACGCCGAGCACCTGCGCGGAGTCGCAGTAGGCGCGGAACGACAGCGTGATCTCCGGCCATGCCGTCGCCCTCCCCCGCAATACAAGATCGGATTGCCCCGCCGCGGGAGTGATCAGCGCGATGAACGACAGTGTGCAGAGCGTGAGCAGCGATTTCATGCGAAGCCTCCTTGTGATTCGTCGCGGTCCGCGACCGCATTCGGTCCATTCGATGTCTGCTTCCAGGCAGACCGGTGAAGGAAAGCAGCGAAGCGGCGCCAGGGCCCCGGGGCGGAGCGGCGGTGTGCGGGACGCTGCGTGCGCTACCGAACCAGCACTTTCCGCATGTATGTCTGCGTCCCCGCCCGCAGATGAAGCAGGTACAGCCCGGGCTGCATGCCGCGCAGGTCGATGCGTTCGGTGAAAGCACGCGAAACGCCGTCGTGCGCGATGCGGCGATGTTCGCGGCCAAGCAGGTCGTGGAGCACGAGCACCGCGGACGCAGGCCGGTCGAGAGCGATCTCGACGGAGAGCATCCCGTCGGCGGGGTTTGGATAAATGTGGAAGCGCTGTCCGGCCGCGTGCCCCTCATCCACGTCGAGCACGGTGACCTCGTACAAGTCGGACAGCGCTTCACATCCGTTCCCATCGGTGACGCGCACCTGGTACGCACCGGTTTCGTTCAGATTCAACGATTGTGTCACGGCTCCCGGGATGACCGCTCCGTCGCGATACCATTGCCACGCCGCGGCAGGATCGGTCGAGAGCACGTCGCCCGCGCGCGCGATCACCGGCTTCGGAGGGAGCGGATGCACGATGACCTGCAATATATCGGAGCGACCGGGAAGACCGTTGGGGAGCGTCACTCCGCACCAGTATGTCCCGCTGCTCGTGACTGTGATCGTGCGTGTCGTGTCCTGCGTCGACCACAGGAACGTGGCGTACCCGGATCCCGCGTCGAGCACTACCTGTCCCCCTTCGCAGAAGCTGGTGGGACCCGAGGCCACAAGGGTGAACCAGAAGGGAAATTCCATCGCGGGGATCAGGACATCCGCCTCGCAATACATCGTGTCTCCTCCTGCCTCCCACAGCTGTGTGCGCACGGTGTAGTGCTTCTCATCGGGGCTCAGGGGATGTTCGAGCAGCCAGCCGACACTCGCTTCCTGCCGGGGGAACAACCTGGCAGGCGTCAGCGACTTCGTGAAAACGCCCGCATCCGCGCCGGCCAGTGTGAGAGCACCGGAAGGCAGGATGATGCGCGCCATGAGAGAATCGGTCAGCGTCATCCGGTTGTTCCTCGCGTTTAATGTGACCGTAAATGGCATGGGCGTGTACTGCTGCGCTCCGTAGTCCGCCGTGACGCTGTCCGCTCTCAACGAGCATTCGAAATCGCAGGGCAAACTCGGGATAAAAAGCCATCCGTCACAGGCGTGCGGATCCCCTTCCCCGTCGACGACCATCGCCGTGATGATGACGGTTCGCGGGTCGCACCGCTTCTGAACACTGATCATCCATTCAAACGATATGCTGTAGCCCGGCTTCAGCGTGAGATCTATCTGCGTGCTCGATCCCTGTGGTGAGCTTGGATCCAGGACCAGACCATCTGGAGGAAGACTCAGCAACACGCGCGTCAGTCGTACATCGCTCTGTCCCGAATTGCTCACCCGGTAGCGGAAGGAGACGGGGTTGGGCTCCACTCCATCGCCGTTGCTGTTGACGCGTAGCGAATCTGTCATGTCGATACTGCAGTGCAGCACTTTCGGGACCGCAGGGATGCGGACATTGCATGCGACCGTGACAGGCTCCAACTGCGCGCCGTAACGTGTCTGTCCGTCGATCGCGAATCCTATCGCGAGCATGGTGTCCTTCGTCTCACGCTTTGTCCACCGGACGGTCCACGACACCTCCGGCACGTGATCTCCGATGTGCCACGGTCCCAGCGGCGCGGTGTGCAAGAGCTTTGTCAGCGATTGCGTCTTCGGATCCAGCTCCAAACCCGCCGGAAGTTGCGGCGTGCCCGTGACGGCGTAGGCCGTGTCCGTGCCGAGGTTGACGCAGCTGAGTCTCAGTGTGAAGGGATTCGGCGTGTAATCGTTGGATGCCGGTTCGAAATGCAGGGAGTCGGGCGTTGCGCAGTGCGGGGCGAGCCATGGGCCGCTCACCGCCGGCACGTCCAGAATGCCGTAACACGACCGCGTGCCGCCGCGATCGGCACGCGCGTGGAACCGGATCGTATCGGAATGCGCATTCCGAAGGAGCGGGTGATGAAGCTGCCAGCTGACGGTGCCCGATTGTCCGGGCAGTAGGCTCGCAGGGACGGCGGGCTTGACCTGTGGTCCTCCGATATCGGCACCCGCCAGCGACATCTCCGGCGGAAAATCGATTGCGACCTGGATATTGTCCGCCGGGATGTCCCCGATGTTGCGGACGGTCACGACGGCCGGGAAGGGATTCGGCACATAGCGCACGGCCATGGTATCGAAGGCCAGCGTCGGAAGATGCACCTCACAAGCGAGTACCGGCTCCGCTCGGGAGATGAACATGCGTATCCGGCAATCGATCGAATCGTGATTCGCGAAATGCGCGAGCATCATGACGTCAGACGAGTCTCCCTGCGACTGCGGCAGCGCGTCGAGCAGCCACACGACTTCGAGAAATTCTCCCGGAGGAATGTCCGATATCGACCTGGTCGCCGTGGTGGGAGATACTCTTCTGAAGACTGTGCTGTCGATCGACAATTCGCATACACCGCCCGTCGAGGTCACGGACCCGGTGTTCAACACCGTCAGCTTCACTTCGAAGGGCGAGGATGCATAGGCGGCGGCGGTGGTATCCCAGAGGATCCGCCTCGGTGCGTCCATGCTGCAGAGCAGGATCGGGTGACCCGGCAGGATCGTGACCGTCGAAGTGTCGATTACCGGATACAGGCATCCGGATTCAAAATGCGCGTTCCTCGAATGCAGTTCCATCGTCGCGGTATCCCCCGCGGACTGCCGGCTGCGGAACTTCATGCGCAGGAGTTCACCGCTTCCGGTGACGAGCTTGCTGTCGAGCGTCCGCACTTGCACACCGCATCCGGAGACTGTCGCGGACATGTTTACACCCTCGAGGAGCGTGCCGGGCAGGATTTCCGCACCCCGGAATTCGAGCAACTGCGAATTGAAGCAGAGGTCGAAGGCAAGGGGTGCGAGGATTTCGCCGTTCAGCGGCGTGTGCATCAGAAGCGGGACGGTGAAATCGACCTGTCCTTCGGTCGTCACGTCGCCGAGCTGCAGGGGCAGCGCAGTGAGCGTGGCGGAATCGAGCATCGCGCGATAGGATTTCGTCCCGGAATCGCTACCGCCGCAATACTGGTTGAGCTGGAGTTCGACCTCATGCAGTGCGCCGTCGGCGCAGGCGGCATCGTACACGATGCTGCATTCGAGAAATCCCTGTTGTATGATCGAAGAGATCTCCAGGCACGCGGGCGAGAGCTGCGAAGGTGTCGTCGCGGAATAATATCGTCCGCCGGTCAGGCCGGCGAGCGTTTCCAGCGGCACGGGATCCAGGCCCGTACCCAGACCGATGATGAACACGCGGATGTGCTGCGCATTCGCAAAGGCGATGACGCTCGAAGGAAGTACGGTGGAAAGCATGTCATTCCCGTCCGTGATCGCGACGATGGCGCGGCAGCTGTTGCTCGCATGCGATGCCGTCTCCTGCAATCCGCTCCAGATGCCGTCCCAAAGTGCAGTGCCGCCGAACGCGGGGATGGAATCGATCGCCGCATTCAACAGGCTCGTGTCCGCGGTCATGCGCTGCCGGAGGGTGACAGAATTGTTGAACCACAGGACCGAGGCTTCATCGTTCGTTCCGTCCATCTGTCCGGTGAAAAGCTTTCCCGCCTGTTTCAGCGCACTGCTGCATCCCTGCATCGAGCCACTGGCGTCGAAGACGAGGGCGGCGGACATCGGACATCGCACCCAGGGATTGGGACATTGCATGGTGAAATTCGTCACCTCCCGACCGGAGTCATGGATCCGGAAATCCCCGGGAACCATGGTCCACGCGGGCACCGCGTTGCAGTTGACGCTGAAGTACAGTTCGATGCTCGGCCAGTTTACGACCAGACGCTTGATGGTGAGGTCCGGTTGCGCGAGTGCATTCGAGAGCAGCATCAGGCTGAAGAAAGCAATTGCGGAGATGCGACGGCTGATGATGGCTGTGTGTCGATTCATGACCGGAAGGAAATCCTTGCTGAACATGGTGGCCTCCAGACGTTATGGCTGCAACGCTTCGCTTCGTGCGATCGGGCCGACATATATCAGGCTGCGACATGCGATATCAAACACGGGAAATCCCGACAGCACGGACAACAGCAAGACCAGGAGCGAAAGGGAATGCAGTCGGCGATGATGCGCCGCGTTCGGTGCAGGAACGGAATCACTGGCGAAAGACATACCATCCCCTCGTGTATCGTCAATCGGTGCAACTGGTTCGGATAATTGTCGGCCCGCGTCAGCCGGACATGATACAGGAACACCCGTAAGCATCGATTGTTACAGGTATTATTGTCTTATTTCTGAACTGAATCTCCGTCATGCCCCCATGAAAGTCAAGGGCGGGATCAACTCCCGCCCTTGACTGCAGATTTCTTTTGGACTGATGCACGAAGCTGCTATGCCTTCCGTATCCACAGCGCCCAGCCGCCGGAAATCTCCTTCGCCCAGACACCATGTCCGTGTGCTTGAAGCATTTCGACCATCGGTTTGGGATAGAATGGAGCATTCATGTACAGCAGGCCTCCGGACTGCATACCGCCGAGTGCCGCGAAAACGATGCCGAGTGGATTTTCACCGCCCGAAAGCAGCGCAGTGGCGTCGACGCGATGCGCGACGGCCGCGTCGTCGGCCCACTGCGGACGCGGCTCGACCGACGCCGGCGGCTCGTGTCCCGATGGCGGCGGATCGTCCGGCGCTATGCGGGCGTGCGAATCCGGAGCCGCATCCTCGTGCGCGGGTGCCGCATGCGCGGACGATGCATGCGGCGCCGCGTTTGCCGGCGCCGCGTGTGCCGGCGCCGCGGTGATGGGGATGTGCACGGCACGGGGACCTTCGGCGCGGGCCTCCGATTTCCCGGCATACGACAGAAGGCGCTGTTCGCCCTCGAGCGCGCGCTTGTCCGTCAGGTTCTGCGAGACTTCGAGCGTACCGAGGTAGGTCCCCTGCGGATCGCGCACGGCGAAATATTCGATGTGGATGAACTTGCCGTGCAGCTGGATCCAGAACGGCGCGCTGTCCTCGCGACCGCTGCGGAAGTCCTCGACGATGCGGTCGACGATGTGCACGCTGGAAGGCGGATGACAAAGCCGCACGTCGCGGCCGAGTATCGCGCGGTTTCGTTCGAAGATGCGCTCGGCGCCCTGCGAGAAATACTTCACCTTGTCATCCGCGTCGACGAAGGTCAGATCGAAGGGAACGGTGTTGAGGATGGCCGTCAGTTCCACCGGCGACAGCGCGCCGCTGGGCATGCGCACCGCGTCGCCCTGCACCTCCGCCGCCGGCGGCGCATCGACGTTCCGCGGCTTCCATTCGATCCGCGGATCGAAGAGACAGAAACCGATCTCCGGCGTCTGACGGTGGATGTCGTACCATTCGAGATCCGTCAGCTGGTCCATGCACATCGGGAAGAGTATCTGCTCTTCCTTCATGATCATGTCGTCGACCGCGCGCGCGGCGGGGACGAGCAGCGCGGAAGCCATCGCCGCCAGCTGGGCCGGAGCGGCATCCTGCGCCGCGGCGAGCGTCTCGCGCGCCGTCTTGAGCGCCCGGCGGATCTCGTCGTGCTTGCCCCACATGACGGTCGGGGGACCCGTGATGCCGTGCTGCTCGAGAAAGGGAAAGAGCAGGTTTTCCTTGCGGCGGTAGTGCTTGTCCACGTCGCCGAGTTCATTGAACAGGGCGCGCAGCTGCAGCACGCGTTCACCCGCCTGTTCGATGGGCAGCGTCTCGCAGCCTTCCGCCAGCTGCATGACGCGGGCGGTGACGCGGGCGAGCGCTTCATTTTCCTTTTTGAAGGTGTCCACCGGGTGTCCTGGCGGCACGAGTTTCGCCATGCTGTGATCGATATGCCCGTCGAGCATCGCGCTGTGGATGTCGCAGAAATTCTGGATCTCCTGCTGCGAAATGCCCTCGCGGATCAGTTCCTGCTCCACTTCCACCACTTCCCCGTAGGGGATGCCGACGAGGAATTCCTCCAGCCGCGCGCGCACGGCTTCCGGTTCGGCACCGCCGTGCAATTCACGGATCATGCCCTTGAGCAGCCGCTTTCTTTCCTCGGAATTGTTGATCAGTTCGCTCATGAAAAGTCCTGATTGATTGATGTTCGAATGATAGACTCAATTATCGACATTTAATATAGAGTAATATGTCGACATTTACAAAAACGTACCAGCGCGGTTGCGGGGGCACACGCAAAAAAATCTGCGCACGTTTTTTTTACCACGTTGGCGGTTACTCACGGAGCATCGTCAGTCCCGAGCAACGTCAGCCGCATGACTGCAGCGGGCCGTCTCGATCGAGGCGGCCCGCTGTTGTTCGCGTCGGCTTCCACACCGTGCAACAGGATAGTCCCTCTCCTCTCCGCTCGTCTTGTCTCGCAGTTCTCCTTCGACGGAGCGTGCCCGTTCCGACCGGAAACCGTGCTGCGTGCGCGTGGGTCAGTTCACCAGAATAATTCGTGAGTCCACGCCCTCAGCGGTACGAAGGAGCAGACGATACTGTCCCACCGCGCAGCCGGAGAGATCCAGCGGAAGCGTGTGCCTTCCCGCATCGAGCCAGCCGTTCGCAAGCACGCGCAGGCTCCGGCCGAGGACATCCTGCAGTTCGAGCTGCACGACGCCCGCGCCGGGGAGACCGAAGGGCTGCATGGCCTGCGCGTTGCTCCGCTGCACGGGATGAGGATAGCATGTTTCCAGGTGTACCGCTGCAGTCGAGGGCACGGTCGCCGGGACGGACGTCACCGTCTGCGCCTCGTGCAGCAGCCAGCCCTCGGTGACGGTGCCCACGGAGACCGACCCCTGACGCTCGGCCTCGGTGAGGAAGGGGAAGGGCGGCGGGGGCGGCGGGGGTGGGCAGGAGGCCGCGGGCGGGAC
>CAZWNO010000089.1:0-5459 GCA_964635845.1 uncultured Chromatiales bacterium | reverse complement strand
GATCCGCCATGAAACCACCTCGGCCGCGGGCACTTCGTCGACCTCGAATACGTCCAGCGGCAGCGCGTGCAGCATGCGGCGGACGACGAGCGTGTCGCCCGCGGTGGTCGCGATCTCCAGATCGACAGGCGTCTGGAACAATGGCCACCCTTTCTCGAGCTGCTGTTTCTGCTCGATGCCGAGACGGAGCCCGCCCCCGGGCGACGCGCCCAGCTGTGTCACGCGCAGCATCGGCCAGCCGATGCCGTACACCCACTGGTCGAAATACTGTGCGAGCGATACCTCGAAATACTCTTCCATCACTTCGCGGAACATCTCCGACGTGACGTTCTGTCCGCGATAGCGCGCGAAGTAATCGCGTATGCCGCTGCGGAATCTCTCGTCGCCCATCCAGTGCCGCAGCATGTTGAGCACGATCGCGCCCTTGATATAGATCACGCTCGTGTAGTTGTACCGCGCACCGGCGCCCATGTAATCGTAGAGCGGCAGCACGCCTTCGAACGGTGCTTCCCTGGTGCGGTAGTATTCCGTGTAATACTTCAGAATCTCGTCGAAGGGGCGGATGCGGGAGAGCGCGGCGGTGATGAGCCATTCGCCGTACATGGCGAAGCCCTCGCTCAGCCAGTTCTCCCGTATGTCCATCGGGGTGACGGAATTCCCGAACCAGTGATGCGCCAGTTCGTGTCCCTCCAGCTCGTACGCCGCGGAAGTCGAGCTCATATTCTCCTTGTAGAGGAGAATCATGGTATGGGATTCGACCGATGACGAGTCGGTCAGCACGAAGCCGATCTTCTCGCCCGGGTACGGACCGAAATGGGTTTCGAACACCGAGAGCATGCTGTCGATGGTCCGGAAGTGATGCCTGGCGTACTTCTGCCACTCGGGCCACACGTAGGCGCTGAAGGGTATGCCGCGGATCGTGTCGAGACAGGTCTCGTACTCGCCCACCGCCCAGCCCGCACCGGCGGGATGGACCGGATCGCGAAGCACCCAGCGGGTCAGCAGGCGGTCACCGAACGGCTCTTCGGTGACGAGCGTACCCATCGAGGCGGCCCGCCACCCCTTCGGCGTATCGAAGGTCAGGTCGTAGATGGCCTTGTCGGAGAAGACATTGTTGCAGGGAAGCCAGTGCGGCGTCATCGCCAGGTAGCGTTCATGGGCCGATTGCGGATGCGCCCACACGCTTCGGGGACCGAAGTGCACACCTCCCTGTTCATAGTACACGTAGGAGGGCGTTCCGTGGTACCATACCGTCAGCCAGGACGTATCGAGCGATCGCAGCGCGGCATCCAGGGTGATGCAGAGCGTGCTGTCGTTCGCGCTGAAGTCCAGCGGTGCTCCGTCGCACTCGACGCGATCCGTCACCATGCCGCGGAGATCGAGCGTGATCTCGTGCAGGTCGGTATGCGTGACATTGCGGAAGGTGATCGTCGCCACGGCGTCGATGCGCTTCTCGGCGGGATTGATAGCGAGCCTGGCGGAGTAGGAAACGACGTCGATCGCGGTCACGCCGGCAACGAGCTGCAGCGGCAGCAGCAGAAGGACATACAGTGCGGCAAATCTCATGGGACTCTCCTCGCGAATTTTTCTGACTATGGAAACACCATCGCATTTCAATTCGAGGATATGTCAGTCCGGTGTCGTCCACCGGAGATTCCGTCGCACGGATGTGTGGAAGCAGACCGAGGCTTACGGGGCGCTCTGCCGGAAGATGCGGGGGGACGGATTTTTGCCCTCCCTCGCCATCGCGGCCCGCCGTTTTTTCGGGCGAAATATTTTCCCGATTTTTATGGTATGCACGCACCGCGCGAACCGGGAGGATACTCGGGACCTGCGCGGCAGGAGTTCGGGGACTAAACCTTTCCAGCGTTCATGCATCCAATACGGGATGCATTCATTGCGGGATGTCTTCATTCAGGAATCTTCATGCGTTTCATCACCCTCCTTCTCGCCCTCACATTTTCCATCACCTCCGCACTCGCACAGGATCTCGGCATCCAGGGCAGGGTGATGACATCCGAGGGCAAGGCACCGCTTCCCAACGCCAATCTCATCCTCCAGCACCTGCCTGACAGCAGCACTGCCGGAGGGATGGTGACGACAAGGGACGGCCGTTTCCGCTTCGAGAATCTTCGCGGCGGACGCTACGTGCTGAAAGTCTCCTATCTCGGCTACAGCACGGTCGTAAAAGACGTGGCGCTGCGCGGACAATCGGTCAATCTCGGAGACATCGTACTCGAGGAGGCGAGCATTCCCCTCGGGCAGGTTGAGGTCACTGGCGAAGCGCCGATCGCCGTCATGAAGGAAGACACGACCGAATTTCTCGCGAGCGCATTCAAGGTCAATCCCGACGCCACGGCGGAGGACCTCGTCCGCAAGATGCCCGGAGTGTCGGTCAAGGACGGCAAGGTCGAGGCGCAGGGGGAGGAAGTGAAATCCTTCCAGGTCGATGGACGGCCGTTCTTCGGAAACGATGCGCGTACGCTGCTGCGCAACATGCCGGCCGAGATCGTTTCGCGCATCCAGGTCTTCGATCAGCAGAGCGAGCAGTCCCGCTTCACGGGCTTCAGTGACGGAAACGAAGTCAAGGCCATGAATTTTATCACGCGCGACGCGATCAAGAACGCGCAGTTCGGAAAAGTATACGGCGGATACGGCGAGGAGAACCACTATCGCACCGGCGCCGTGCTGAACGCCTTCAGCGGGAATCAGCGCTGGTCGCTGATGGCCATGAGCAACGACGTCAACGAGCAGAATTTCGCCTCCGAAGATCTGCTGGGCGTGATGCTCGCCTCGTCAGGCGGCGGGGGACCGCGTGGCGGTATGCGCGGCGGACCGCGTCCTTCGACGGGCGGCGGGATGCCGAACTTCAACGCCGGCAGGCTCGGAGATTTTATGGTCAGCGCGAGCAACGGCATTGCCCGGACCAATGCGCTCGGTCTGAACTACATCGACACCTGGTCCGACAAGGTGGAGGTGTCGGGAAGTTATTTCTTCAACCAGAGCGACCTCGACGCCGGCAGCAGCGTCGCGCGGGAGTTCATCCTTCCGTCGGCGCAGGGCCAGCTCTACGACGAGCGCAGCGACGCGAATACCGACAACACGAACCACCGCTTCAACCTGCGGATGGACTACAGGATCGACACGCTCAACTCCATCCTCTGGCGGCCGCGTTTCTCCGCCCAGATCAACGAGGGCGTCGAGCACACGCTGGCGGGGACCTCGCTGGCCGGCGGCATGATCAACAGCAGCAACAGCGATTTCAACACCGATCTGACCGGCATTTCCTTCAACAACGAATTGCTCTACCGCCACCGATTCCAGACGCGCGGACGCACGTTCTCCCTCGAGATCGAAAACGACGTCAAGAACAACAGCGGAAACAACAGGCTGTTCTACGACTACGCCAGTTACGGACAGCAGCCGGCATTCGACACGACGAGCCAGCGCTCCGACCTCGAGAGCAGCGGCTGGTCGATGGAAGCCACGGCAACATATACCGAGCCCATCGGGGAACGCGGACAGCTGCAGCTGCGCCACCGCGCCTCGTACAGCAACGATGCCTCCAACAAGCGTACGTGGAACCTCCCCCTGCTTGCGGGCACGAGCGAACAGCTCGATCACCTGCTCAGCAACGAATTCGCCACCGACTATATCACGCAGAACAGCAGTCTCGGCTACCGTTACGAGAACGATGACGTCAACGCCATGGTCGGCCTGGGGTACCAGTGGTCGACTCTGGAGAATGAGCAGGTCTACCCCTCGTCGAGGACACTCGAACGGCAGTACGGCGACATCATCCCCTTCGCCATGCTGCGGTATAAATTCAGACAGGGGAAGGACATGAATCTCTTCTACCGCGCGCGTACCTCCCCGCCCAGCGTGACGCAGCTGCAGGATGTGCTGGACAATTCGAATCCCCTTCTGCTGAGCACCGGCAATCCCGGACTGCAGCAGCAGAGCATGCATTTCCTCGGTATGCGTTACATGGCGGCCAACATGCAGGCGGGCAGCTACTTCTTCATCCACGCGATGGGCAGCTACACCTTCGACGCGATCGGCAGCAACACCGTCCTCGCCGGATCGGACACGACGGTGTTCGGCGGTATCCCGCTGCTGCGCGGAACACAGATCACGCGGCCTGAGAATTTCGAGGGTTCCTATTCGCTTCGCAGTTTCCTGACCTACGGGAAGGCGGTAGGCTTCCTCAGCTCCAACATCAATCTGAACCTGTCCGGCACGTACTCGCGCACGCCGAGCCGCATCAACAGCGAAATCAACTACGCCTCCTCCCCCGCCCTCGGCGCGGGCATATCATTGACGAGCAACATCAGCCAGGAACTGGATTTCACCATCTCCACACAATCCAGTCTCACCTGGATCAGCAACTCCCTGCGCAAGGAGAGCAACAGCAACTACCTGACACAGTCGTCCCGCCTGCGCCTGAACTGGATTTTTCTCGAGGACTTCGTCTTCAGCACCGACCTGGCGCACGAATTCTACAACGGACTGTCAGAAGGGTACGACGATGATTTCCTGCTCTGGAACCTGGGCCTCGGCTACAAGTTCCTCCCCGAGAATGCGGCGGAAATCCGGCTCACGGTTTTCGATCTTCTCAAGCAGAACAACAGCATCTCGCGAAGCGTGACCGATACCTACATCCAGGACACACGGACGAACATGCTTCAGCGCTACGTACTGCTGACCTTCACCTGGAATCTGCGGAATTTCACGATTTGACGAGGACGAGTACGAGGACGTGTACGTCGCCGTACTCGTCCTCGTTCTCGTACTCGTTCTCGTTCTTGAGGACGGCGCGCTAGAGCGCGCCGGTCCCAGGCTCGTCCTACTGCTTCACCGTCTTCATCAGACGCTCGAGTTCCGTCCGGTCGCCGCCGGTGCGGATCATGCCCTTCAGCGCGGCGAGATAGGTCGCGCGGAAAGAGGTATCGTTGATCAGTGAAGACATCAGGGGATACTCTTCCGGATTCATGCCGCGGCTGCGAAGATCGTTCTTCGCGACGTCGATGGCCTGAGCGAACACTTCATCCGTGATCAGGTCCGGATTCGGCTCGCCCGTTCCGGGAAGCGGATCCTCGTATCCGGGTGCGCCGGCGGGAGCACCGGCAGGGACACCAGGCTGCACTGCGTCGGGCACTGTCGTGTCGATGCCGTGACGGGCGAGGCGCTCGTCGAGATCGGGGATGAGTTCGCGCATGACGGACTCCATCGCAACGATGCGCGACTGCATCTCGGCGATTGTCTGCTGCTGCGTCTTGAGCACTTCGATGCCGGATTTGATGGGCATGCCCACGGCGACGTTGACGTACCCGGGGACACCGGCTTCCAGACCTTCCCACGCGATACCGACGACGACGGACGCCTGCTCCGCCGTCAACGCGGCCGGCGGCACGGCGATGCCGATGCCGTTATTGCGGCCGGACGGGATGATGTAGTCA
>CAZWNO010000088.1:0-17043 GCA_964635845.1 uncultured Chromatiales bacterium | reverse complement strand
TCGTGCTCCCGCCTTCGTTCGCCTGCGGCGAACTACGGCGGGCAAGCGTGCTCGTACTCGTGCTCGTGCTCGTCCTCGTCCTCGTGCTCGTCTTCAATCCCCCACGACCGGATTCCTGTGCCTCCGATTCCCATCCACCCAGTATCCCCACGCCACGAGCAGCCATTGCGCAAGACCCGTGTAGCCGATCGCCTGTGCATCGGGAGGTGGCGGACCAGCGAGATTCGTCACGTAGATAGCCGCGAGAAAGATCAGCAGGCCCCAGAGTCCCCAGCTTCCCCTGCGGTTTGTGGAGGTCGTGGTTCGCAGGTACATCCATACGCCCAGGACGAAAATCAGTCCTTCGATGACTATGGTCAGCGCCACACTGTTCCACAGGCCGAAACCGACGACGAAATCGAGTCCGGGCAGCAGCTGCAGATCCGGGCGGTGGACGATAAGGTCCAGCAGCCAGTGGCTGAGCACCAGTCCGCCCAGCAGCAGGGCCGAGCGCGCGTCTTTCCGCAGCGTGAAGTACACACCGCCGAACAGCAGCGCCCAGATCAGCACGCCGGCGAAACTGTGCGTGAAGGGATAGTGGATGAAATGCAGAGGAGTGAACGCCGTGTTGCCGGGATCGACTTCCACGTGCTCGAGACCCAGCAGCAGAAAAAGCGGCCAGAGCAGGTCGATGAACTGTCCGGCCATGAACAACGTGCCCAGCGACACGCGCGGTGCGACCTTCTTTGCGGCGAAACTGACTCCGAAATGTCCGATAAACACGTGCGATTCCTTTCAGCGGTAATTGGTGAAGGGTGGATGCCTGTCGTGGAGTGGCTGCAGGAATTTCATACGGGGAAACCGCGTCACGGTTGCAGGCGCCGCCATCTGCCGCGTTTCCGGATGGCTGCCGCGTTTCCGGATTTTGAATCCATCGCCGCGCTCCGTACTATGCGGAACCAACAGTATTTCAGACATACGCATCCGAATGGAATCCAGACCGGCTTCATCCCGACCACGCCGTATCCCGCGGAGGCAACATCCCTCCGGCGGGTGCCGCGGACGCAGGATCCGCCTGCTGCCGATCATCCTCCTCTCCTCGGTACTGATCACGCCTATCACGCCGCTGCACGCGCAGGAGGATAGCAGCGCCGCCGGGCAGGGCCTGTGGAGAACGACACTCCCGCGCGAGAACTTCCTGATGCAGACCGTCATCCAGCGGATGGACGGAAATCAGGTGGCGGGTGAACTGCTGGACCTCGGCGGCGACAGCATATTCGTCCTTTCGCGCGGCATGCGGCGCGCCGTCGCGTTTGACGAAATCGTCCGCATCACCCTTCCCGGCCGTGAACGTGCATCCTCGATCGGACTGCACGGCTTCCTGATCGGCACCTGGGCAATTCCCCTCGCGATGATGACGCGGGACGCGCCGGGTTCCTATGCCGACATCTACCGCGATGACTCTTCCCCGCTGCTGATCACGGCGCTGCTTTCCGGCGCGGCGACAGGGTTCGTCGCGTACCTGATCGGGAAGAGTGTCGAACGCGATGAGGAACCATTCACTCTCAACGTCGATGAGGCCGCGCGACGAAAGGAACTCCGACGTCTCGAGCGCTATGTGCGGCCCGACCGATCGCCGCCCATGCTGCATTTCACCGTGCAGGTCGCGGAAGTTCATCCCGTCGAGACGAAGCGCACCGAACGCATCCTTCGCGACGCGGGATATGTCCCGCGGATGGAATTCGGTCCGTGGGAGGGCTATGCCGACAGCCCCCTCACCCTTTTCCGAAAGGCGCAGGTGTCCTGCACCGTGCTGCCGGGACTCTCGCTCGGCATCGCGTACATGAATCTGACCGAGCCGGAATCCCACGAGAGCAATGGCGCCTATGCCGGCGAACTGATCCATCAGCTGTACCTGGATCACCAGGCGGACGCCTGGTACGCCGTCGCCGAGTACGAACCGCTGCACACGGAGCTGTCGTCGCCATTCTCCATGCTATGCGGTGCCGGAATCGGACGGGCGTCGCTGCGCGGCAGGCTGACGACGACAATCACGTCCACGATAAACGCGAGCTACGTCAGCGAGACGCACGTGCGGTCGCTCGATTCCGGACTCTTCAGCGCAATGCTCTTCACCGACTTTCGCGTGTACCTCTACCCCTCGCTCTCCCTCGGGCTCCGGGGGGAATACATCTATCTCCCTTCCTTTAGCACGACAGCCGTCGAAGGTTTCAGCGTCCGGGGCGCGGACTTCGATTTCAGCAGCTGGAGCTGGGGGATCGCCCTGGGGGTACATTTCTGATTTTGATTCGTACGGAAGTTTCGGTATCATACGCCAAAATTATAATATCAGACCTTTTCCTCCGAAGGAGGCACGCCATCCGCTATCTGCTGCTCGACCGGATCCTGAATCTGCGGAAAGACAGATCCATCACCGCCCTGAAGAATGTGGCGCTGGGTGAGGACGTCTATGCCGATCATTTCTTCGGCTACCCCGTCATGCCCGGAGCGCTGCAGATCGAGGCTTTCGCCCAGGCGGGTACTGCGCTGCTCGAGGTGTCGTCCGGACACACGAAGAAAGCCCTGCTGCTGATGGTGGAGAATGCGAAATTCCGCGGCGTCGTGCGTCCGGGTGATCAGCTGACCATCAGCATGGACGTGCTTTCCTCCGACAGCCGCTCCGCGAAGATGGAGGGCACGATCCGCACGGCTGAACAGCTCGTCGCGACCGCACGCATCGTCTTCGCGCTCGAGGATCCGGAACGCTACTACCCGCGCCCCTCGCGACACATGATCGAGGCGATCTACGGGATCTGGCTCGACGGAGCGGTCCTCGAAGGTTTCGATGATTCCGCGCGAAGCCCTCGGAGCCAGCAGGAAGGAGGCCGCGATGGAGACTAGGCGCGTGGTCATCAGCGGCGCGGGAGCGGTGACGCCCTTCGGAATCGGTCTGGCCGCTTTCCGGGATGGATTGTTCGCGGGGCGCAGCGCCTCGACGCTGATCGGTTCCTTCGACGTCTCCACCCTCCCGACACGTTTCGCCGCGCAGGTACCGTTTTCCGTGCCCGAACTCGAGGGCTTCGTCAGAAATCAGAAGGCGACAAAAACCATGAGCCGCGCCGCGCTGTTCGCCGCGATCGCCGCCGACGAGGCCGTGGCGGAAGCGGGTCTGGCGGCGGGCACGATCGATCCCTGGCGCGTCGGCACCTCCATCGGCACGGGGGGACTCGGTTTCTTCGATGTCGCATACAGCGAGAAGCTCCAGGATATTTTTCTGCGTTCCGTGCGCGTGGACAGCGGCACGCCGGTAATCGACGGTGCGGAAGTGCGGCGCAATACGCTGGAGATGGTGCATCCGCTCACCCCGCTCAAGGCGCTGCCGAATATCCTCACGGCACACATCGCCATCAACCACGACGCGCGGGGAGTGTGCCAGACCGTCACGACGGCCTGTACTTCCGGTGCGCAGGCGATCGGCGAGGCCATGCGGCTGATCCGCTGCGGCGCGGCCGACGTGATGATCACCGGCGGCAGCGATTCGATGGTCAATCCCAACGGACTCGTCGCATTCTCCGCGCTCGGTGTGATCAGCCGGAACAACGAGGAATATCTGACCGCATCCCGTCCCTTCGACCGGCGCCGCGATGGCTTCATGGTCGGCGAGGGGGCTGCGATTTTCGTGATCGAAGGTCTCGACCACTGCATGGCGCGCGGAGGGGTTCCCCTCGCGGAGCTTCGCGGCTACGCTTCCACCTGCGACGCCTTCCGTCTCACCGATCCCGCGCCCGACGGCAGGGGGTGCATCCATGCGATGCAGCTCGCGCTGGAGGACGCGAAGGTGCTTCCTGCGGAAATCGATTATGTCAACGCGCACGGCACGGGAACGAAGCTGAACGACAGCACGGAAACGCTCGCGATCCGGAGCGTCTGCGGCGAACGGCAGCCCCCGCCCGTCAGTTCGACCAAATCGATGATCGGACATCTCGTCGCCGCGGCGGGCGCGGTGGAGACCGCCGCCTGCCTTCTCGCCATCCGCGAGCAGCTCCTGCCCCCGACCATCAACTACGAGGAGCCGGATCCCGACTGCGATCTCGACTGCGTTCCCAACACGGCGCGTGAAGCCCGCGTCGCAACCGTGCTTTCGAATTCCTTCGGCTTCGGCGGACAGAATGCGACGCTGGTGCTCGGAGAGATCGCCGCGCATTAATAAAGGAGTTTCACGTGGGCATACCTTTTAAAGACGAGGACATCCTGCCGGCGCTGGCCGGCATCATCCGCGAAGCCCTGCGCGTTCCGACGGAGAAGATCGTCCCCGGGGCGAGGATCTTCGGCGACCTCGGGGCGGAGTCGATCGACATTCTCGACATCCGCTTCCGCATCGAGGAAACCTTCGGCATCAAGATCCCCGAGGGCGACATCATTCGCAGCATCGATCCGGGACAGTCGCTCGAACAGCTCAAGGAGCGCTTCACGGTCGGGAGCGTCGCGGATTATGTCCGGAACAGACTGTCGGCGGAGGCGCAATCGCCATGACGGCGGACGGGCATTGGATACGGAATGTCCTGATCACCGGGGGGACGCGCGGCATCGGACGCGCGATCGCCCTCGCGGCTTGCGCCGCGGGAGCGGAAACCGTGCTGCTCAATTACCTGCAGAACGACACCGAGGCGGAGCGCACGCGCGCACTGTGCGAGACGGCGGGAACGCGCTGCATCGTTCACCGGGCGAACGTCGCGTCGCCGGACGATGTCGATGCCCTCTTCGCCGCGGCGGCGAAGGAACTGGGCGGCATTGATCTCTTTGTGCACTGCGCCGCGCTGAACACCTTCAAGCCGGTCACGTCCGTCAAACCGAATCAATGGGATCTCACGCTGAACATCGCCACGCGTGCGTTCCTCCTCTGCGCGCAGCAGTGCCTGCCGCTGATGACGCAGGGATGCATCGTGGCTGTGTCCAGTCTCGGCGCGCGGCGCGTGCTCGACAACTACGGCGCGCTGGGTCCGGCCAAGGCGGCGCTCGAGAGCCTCGTCCGGTATCTCGCCTGCGAACTCGCGCCGAGAGGAATCCGCGTGAACGCGGTCACCGCCGGACTGGTGGATACCGGGTCGATACGTCTGTTCCCGAAGGCGGAGGAACTCATCGCCGAAGCCGCGCTACGGACTCCCGCCGGGCGAATCGGGCTGCCAGAGGACATCGCCGACGTTGTGCTTTTCCTCGCAAGTCCCGCCGCGCGATGGATCGTCGGCCAGACGCTCGTGGCGGACGGCGGTCTGTCCCTGCGTTGATCCCGATCCGGCGAAGGGCGCCATCAGTCTCATCTTTCGCGAATCAGACACAGGATGCACAATGGCACGAAAGCTCATCACCCTCGTCTCCATCCTCGCGATACTGAACCTGACTACCGGCTGCGGGATTCATGTCAGGGAGACTGTGCTCTTGAGCGATCCCTACTTCAACCCGGACGCGAAAATAGTCGAAGTCATCCTGCTCAGCGGCGAGACCATCCACTTCAACGAGAGCGGCGGCCTCTACGAAGCCGAAAAGGAAATCATTATCGGTTTCGATGCGGACAACAAGCAGCAGGAAATCGACGCCAGGGACGTACTCTACGTTCGGGTGGAGAAAGTCAGTGCCGGCGCGGTCTTCGGAATCGTGATCCTCACCCTCGTCGGAGGATTGGCATTGGCGGTTAGCGCGGTGATCGTTTCCAGTTGTCCGCTCGTGTACTCGTTCGACGGTCTGCGCTACGTCTTCGATGCGGAACCGCTCGGGGGTTCCATCAGCGCGGGACTGGCGAAAACCGACTGGTCGCGTCTGGAATACCTCAGGGAGCACGACGGATATTACGAGCTGCTCGTCCGCAATGAGTTCGCGGAAACCCAGCATCTCGACGAGATGCGGCTCCTGGTGGCGGAGCACCCCGCGGGCACCACGGTGTATCCGGACCTCAGCGGCAACCTGCATGCGGTCGGCACGCCGATCGCACCCGTGTCCGCGACCGACGAGAGCGGACGGGATCTGCGTCCCTTCGTCGCGCATCAGGATTTCGGCGCATGGCAGTCGCGGCTGCCGAAGGACAGCAGTTTCCGCGGCGGTGATCCGCGGCATCATCTCACGTTCAGCTTCCCGAGACCGAAGGACGCACAATCGGCCTCGCTGCTCGTCAATGCAGGCACGGCGACTTGGGGATCGAACATGATCCGCTCCATGCTCGCCCTGCGCGGCGACAAAGTGGACGATTGGTATGCCGATATCGATGCGGGAGGCATCGAGAAACTCAAGCTCGGCGCCTTCATCCTGCGCGAGGAGCTGTTCGTCCTGAAAGTGCAGGTGAAGGAAGGCGGCGCCTGGGTGCATCGCGGTTACATCGCGGGATCGGGACCGTACATGACCGAGGACCGCGTGTGCACGCTCGATCTGTCCCATGTCACCGGCGACCTGCTGGAGATCCGTCTCGATCCGCCGGTCGGCTACTGGGTCATCGACCATCTCGCCGTGAGTTACGATGCACCGGCGGGAGTCCAGTCCCGTCTCGTCGCCGCCGAGAGCATGCGCGATCAGGACGGCCGTGAGATCGCGGCGCTGTTGGCGTCGAATGACGGCACGTCTCACCATATGCCCGTGACCGGCCAGTACTTCACGGCGCGATTCCCGGCACCTCCCGCTGTTCCGGGCATGGAACGCAGCATTTTCCTGCAGACCTCGGGATGGTACGAGCTGCATCTCGCCAAGGACACTCCCGAGCAGACTGATCTCATCCGGAAGCTCATGGGTACGCCCGGGGCGATCGTTTCATACGGTCTCGAGGAATACCTGAAATCGAGGACACGCCATGTCGCGGCACAGAACTGATGCACGCAGCAGGCGGCACTCGCGAAATCTGATATTCGCCCTGCTGCTCCTTTTTCCGGCAATCCCGCTGTCCGCGCAACAGGACAGCATAAGGAGTCAAGCCGCCGAAAGCCGTCCCGCGGAATCCGCCGCCGCGGACAGCGCCGCGAAACAGGCTATCATGGAGCGCATCCGGGTGAGTTCGATCAGATCGTCCCTGCTTCTGCAGCCGATGATCGTTTTCCGTCGCGGCGACGAACGCTCGGCAGGATTCCTGCTCGATGTGATCGAGGACAGCATCTACCTGCGGAGCCGCGATGAAATGCTCCGGATTCCGTTGAGCGATGTGATGAAGCTGAACCTGCCGCTGATTGGTTCCTCGCACCAGATCCCGGCGCATGGGGCGCTCATCGGCACCTACCTGATCGATCTGGCGTGGATGAAGGATGAGTCAAGACCGGGAGTCTATGCCGATATCTCGGGCGAGGGAGTGGCAGGATTCCTGCTCGCCAACCTCGGTTCCATGACTCTCTGTTATTTTGTGCTGACGCTGTTCGAGAGCCACGACACGCCGGCAATGCAGTTCGACTTCACAGCCGATTCCGAAAAGAGGCTGTCTGAAGAGGCGCGTTTTCGGGCCTTCACTCACGGTACAGGGACCGATGCGAAATTGCATTTCACGGTACAGCTCTCGGACGTGCGGCCGCGCGAGTCCGGACGACCGGAACGCCTGATCCGGGAAGCTGGGCTCACACCGGAGGCTCCGTCATCGTATCATCATTCGGAACCCGACTATCCAGGTTCATTCAATCTCTTTCGGAAAGGACAGGCCACCTGGTCGATCCAACCTGGATACACCGTCGGCGCGGCGTACATGGATCTGACGGAACCACGGTACACGGAGATTGCCAGCACCAAAACCGGGGGACTGACGCACAACATCGAGATACGGCAGCAGCTGAAAGGATGGTACGTCGTCGGGACATACGAACCGATGCATGCGCGATGGAACGGTCCGTTCTCATGGCTCCTCGGTGTCGGGCTCGGGGCAGCGATCAGAAGCGGCGAACTGACCACCGTCACACTCAGCGGTGTCTATCCGAACACCGTCAGAATAGAAAGGAAATACTCGCTGGCATCGAGCCTTTTCAGCGCCTTCGCATTCACCGATCTCAGGCTGTATCTCTATCGGTCGCTCTCGCTTGCGCTGACCGGCGAATATGTCTTCGTCAATCCCCTGCCCGTCGGCTCCCTCGAAGGCATTACCACTACTGAGTCCACTTTCGATCTGAGCAGCTGGAGCTGGGGGCTCGTGCTCGGTGTACATTTCTGATCGGGCGAAAAACTGCAAGCCAACGGCACGAAGGGTAGCATCGGAGAAGGCATTGGCGTCGGCACTCCCGGAAAGGCCACCGACGGTGCCGGCGGCGTGGAGGTATGCAATACCCGACGCGGAGCGGACTCCCCTCGGTTCACATCAAGGCAGTATTGAAGCCGATAATGGAAAACGGGAATTTTCCGGAGATGCAGCGTCCTTGCGACCATCGGTGGAACGCGGCGGCCGCGGGCGATGTTGTCCGGGAGAAAGGAGAATCCCGAATGTCTATCCATACAGTCCGATTGATCCGCAAGATGGAAATCGCCGAGGGAACGATGGCGTTTTCCTTTGAGAAGCCTGAAGGTTTTGTTTACAAGGCCGGCCAGTTCGGCGACTGGACCCTGATCGATCCGCCCGAGTCCGACGCCGAGGGCGACATCCGCGCATTCTCGCTCGCGAGCGCGCCGTACGAGGACACGCTCATGATCGCGACCCGGATGCGCGATACCGCCTTCAAGCGCGTGCTGCGGACGATGACGCCCGGCACCGAGATCACGCTCGATGCGCCCGTCGGATCGTTCACCCTCCACAACAGGACGAACGTGCCCGCGGTTTTTCTCGTCGGCGGCATCGGTGTCACCCCGGTCCGCAGCATCGTGCTGCAGGCCACGCATGACAGGCTCCCGCACAGGATAATCGTTTTCGATGCCAACAATCGTCCCGAGGATGCGGCCTTCCTCGACGAACTGATGCACGCTCAGGATGTCAATCCGAACTACACCTTCATCGGTACGATGGCGCAGATGGAAAAATCTGGCCGCGCGTGGAATAGCGAGACCGGTTTCATCACCGGCGAGATGCTCGCGAAGTATATAAGCGACCTGTCACTCCCTATATATTATATCGCGGGTCCGCGGGCGATGGTGGAATCCATGCGCGGCATACTCAACGGCGCGGGCGTCGACGACGACAACATCCGCACGGAGGAGTTCTCGGGCTATTGATGCGTGTGCGTGGCGGGACAGTTTCCCGTGATGGCATTCGCATTCCGGCGTGGTGAATCATGACTTGCCCCCGATTCCCTCACACCTGCCGGATCTTCCCCCCGGGAATATTGTATCCGCGGTCGCCGTAGGGTTCGAGCTTCTCGAGCCAGATCTGCTCGAGCAGCGTGAGTTCGTCTTCGAGGTCGAAATGCGGAGCGTCGGTGAATTTGACTTCTTCGAGGATTTCGAACTCGAAGGCATCCGCGCCATACGACTTCCAATCCGCCTGCAGCGAGGCATTGTTGTGCGAGCCGAAATCGAGGCGGAACTTATGTCCGTTGAACACGCCCTCGAGATTCTTGCTGCTGCCGAAGAACACCTTGCCGTTGACGGTGTTTCTGATCTGGAAGACGCCCGCGGGTTTGCGCCGTTCCTTGTATTCGCGGATAAGGTCCTTGCGCGATTGCATCCTGGATCACCATGGTATGAAAAGACTCTACTCGAACACTAATATATCGCACTCCTCGCGAATCAAACAAAAAAACAGCAGGAAAGCCGGCTTTCCTGCTGTTTTTCGCGCTCCTTGATAGCAGAGGAGTTGCGGTCGCCGAGCGTCGGCAGCGACCGCGCGCGAAACTACTCGTTTGGCAGATACGGTATTCCCCAGATCGAACTGGAGTAGAGCGCCGGATCGTCGTCGTACACCGAGGATCGCGAAAGCGCGCTGACGACCAGGTGGCTGTATTTCTTTTTGAACTTGAGCCTGGAGAACCAGGTGCGCTCGTAGACACGCGTGAATACGCCGCCGGCTTCGGTCTCCGAGACGAGCGTGAACATCTGTTTGCGGAGCCCCTTGTCCGATTCGAGGTGATGCAGGGCGACCACGGCCGTGTCGGCGCTCGCGCCGGCCAGCGTGACGCGGATGGTGATGGGAACGTCTTTCAGCTTCGGCATCCAGTGTTTCCATCCGTGCTTCCACGAATGCTTCAGATTCCATCCATGCCGCATGGCCATGAAGTACTGATCCGGATCCGTGACAATAAAGGTGTCGACAGCCGTGATCAGCTCCACCGACGCGATCACGGGCGAGGGATTCTCGGTTCCGCCGTTGACGATCGAAGCCGAGACGAGACGCCAGCGGAACGCGCCGTCGTCCTCGCCGTCATCGTCATCGTCATCGTCGCCGTCATGATGATTTCCGTCATGATGGTCATCGTCATCCCAGTCATCGTCCCAGACCCGCTCGAAGCGGAGGTTGCGGTACAGGGTTTCCGTGAAGGGCTTGCGGATGGTGATGGAGCCCGAGTCCGTTTTCGCCTTGATCACGAAATCGCCGCTGATGACGGACTTCGTCTGCACGATCGCGACACTGTCACCGTCCATCGTGGCGGGACGGATGATCGTGCGTTCGACATGCATGATCCGACGGCCGAATTTTTCCGGAGTGATGGTTCCTTTGGACGCGGCTTCCTTGCTGAACCTCCCGCCCAGCAAATTGAATTCGGCGCTTTCATTGAGCGCTTCGACGTCGCTCGTTATGAGTTCCCGGGATTCGCCATCCTCGCCGGCGACGACCCGTTGGAAGTACTCGTCGTCGGTCGGGGAGGGACCGACGGGTGCATCATCGGAACAGCTGGTGAAAACCGCCGAAAACATCAGCACCATGGATAACACGGTGAGAAGACGGTATCGTTTCATATCGTTCTCCGGATAGTGGACATTGCTGGACAAACAGAATACAGGCGAACAGACTGCCCGGTACGTCCGCCGCGTCCTCGCTGTTGATTTTCCGCGGTATGCGACGCGGTCGTTCGAACCAAGTCTCCGTTTACGACTCATGAATCCATTCTGTTCCCACGCTGGATATGTTCCCGGGATATCCCCCAGTACACACTGGAATCGGTCATTCCCTCCACACCCCTGAATCAGAATGCGATGCCGGACAGGATGCTGACTCCGACCAGAGTCCCATCCTGCGCGGTCAGATTCAACCGTGCATCGGCTTTCGCACTCCGGAGTGTGCTATCGGAAACGCCGAGCACATCGGTGAAATTACCGCCGATGATGAGGCTGTGCGCACCAGCGCGGCAGGCGGAGACGAGTCCGGTTACTGCCCGGCCTCATGCTGCATCTTCGCGGCTTCGAACTTCTTGATGTCCTTCACCTTGGTAACGTAGGTGAGCACGGAATTCCAGAAGCCCGAGCCTCCGCTGACGAGCAGCCCCATGCCAATGATCTCGAGTACTCCCGACGCCTGATGGATTTCCCTGGGGATCAGCGGATTCGCAAGGAAAACCGTGACGATACCGGCGATAACCGCGAGTATCTGGAGCATCGCCTTGCGCATGCTTTCCTTCCTGGGATCGGGATGCTCCATTTCGAGCACTGGTACGAATCCCTTGAAGATTTCCACCAGCCGCTCGGCCGCCACGCTGAGCGCGATCAGAAGGCTCACGAATGCGGTAATCTCGGACGTGTCCATATTTCCTCCTGTGAATTGGGTAACAGTGCGATGTCAGGGATCGATTCACCCCGTCTACGGCTGCACGACGAACAGCCGGGACGCGGAGACATCACCGGAACGCAGCGTCAGGATATGCATTCCCGGATGAAATTCGGATGTGGGAATCGTAATCCTGCCGGCGGCTGCATCAGCGGCCGAATGCTCGTGCTCGTACATTATGCGTCCGAGCATGTCGTGCACTCGCACGGACACCCCCGACGGAGAGGACGCGGCGAAATCCACCACACAGCGGAATTCCCGTGCGCACGCGTCGCATCGAAGACCGGCCTCGCGCGGGAAACATCAGCGCCCCCGGGTGCAGCGCTCACCCCCCTGTGCCGTTGCTGGTGTAGATGCGGACGAGACGAAGCAGCTCCTGACGTTGTATCGGTTTGCATGCATAGTCCGTGCAGCCGACGTCGAGCGCTCTCTCGCGGTCGTCGTGACCGGTGTACGCTGTCTGCGCGATGATGGGGACGCGTTCGTCGATCTGCCTGATCCTGCGCGTGGCCTCGAGACCGTCGATACCCGGCATTTTGATGTCCATCAGGATGAGCGCGGGACGCGGTCCCTCCCGGAACGCGCGCACAGCCTCCTCGCCGTTGACCGCATGCGTCAGTCGCGCGCGGATTCGGCTGAGCACGATCTCGATGTAACGGTAGCTGGCAGGATCGTCTTCCGCGACGAGGATATGCATTCCAGCGGCGATATTCGATTCACCGGTATCTCTGTCGTCATCTGCCGTTACAGACGCAGGGTTGGTGTGCTGGTAGGGCATCGAAATCGTGAATGTGCTTCCGATGCCCGGAGTCGAATCCACGCGTATTGTGGCACCGAGTGCCTGCGCGTAGGCGTGGGCTATCGTCAATCCGAGTCCCGATCCCTCGTGCGAGCGCGTCAGCCCGATGTCCGACTGGACGAAACGGTCGAAAATCGCGTCCTGTCGCTCGAGGGGAATGCCGATGCCGCTGTCCTTCACGAAAATTTCCAGTATCCCTTCGTGTATGGTGCTGCCGAATTCGATACCGCCATACCGCGTGAACTTCACCGCGTTCCGAAGAATATTTTCAAGGATGCGCTCGAGCAGGGTACGGTCGGTATGCACGAGCGCCTCGAATCCCGTCACGTGTTGCGCAAGCGTGAGCTGCAATCCTGCGAGGGTGGCCTGGGGGCGGAAGTCCTCAAGCAGGTAGTGCATGACTTCGGAAAGATCCACCGGGACCGGATTCGCGGTGACCTCGCCCGCTTCGATGCGTGAGATCTCGATGATGTCGTTGATGGTGTCGAGCAGGCGACGTCCGCTGCGGTTCACGGCCTCGATGTATTCGCGTTTGCTCTCCTCCTCGAGGTCTGGTTCGCTGAGCAGGCTCAGAAATCCCAGGATGCCGTTCATCGGCGTCCGGATTTCGTGCGACATGTTCATGAGAAAGGAGGATTTGAGCCGGTCACTCTCCTCGGCTTTCTCCTTCGCCGCGATGAGCGAATCCAGCATCTCCTTTCGCTCGGTGATGTCCTGGACGAAGGAGAACGAACCCTGGATTTTTCCGAGTGTGAAATAGCTGACGGTCACTTCGACCGGGAAAACCGATCCGTCCTTCCTGCGTTGCACGGACTGGATGGTATTCATCCGCCGTTGTCTCGTACGCGCGCGATGCTCCCGGAATGCCTCGGGAGTGAGCACCGTATCGATCTCGAAAAGCGACATCCCGGTCAATTCCTGGACCGCGTAGCCAAGCATGGCGGCGGCGTGGAGATTCGCGTACAGGATGATCCCAGTCTCGTCGATCCGGTACACGCCGATGTTGGCATTATCGATGCCGAACTGAAGTATGTGCCGATGGCTCTTTCCCCTGTTCCTCCGGTGTCCGTCCATTGACCCCGCGCTGTCTCGAATTGCGGACATGTACATCTCCTTCCAGCTCCAGAACAGCGGCGCGACCGCGGAGTACCTGTATCCTCGCAGCGCCGCCCCCTATTGTACGAACTCGCCGGATCATAATCAAGATACGTCGTGTCCTAATTTGAACTGTACCAGGACGGTGAAATGATGCAGCCGTCCGTCATCCGATGATCTTCCAGAAGGAATCCTTGCGCGTGATTTTCCCGTCGGCGAATTCCAGCAGGTCGACACCCCGCACCTCGATCCGTTGACCCGCGACGGAGGAGCCGGTGAGGGTCCACTCCGAAACGCCGAAGTCCCCGCAGACCCAGTGCCGGTCCTCCCCGTAGTGAACATCCGGTATGCTCTCGAATCGCTTGGACAGTCCGGCGCGGACCTCGGTCTTCCCCGTGTACCGGTCACCGCGGGGGCCTGCCCCGCGCGGGGAATAAAAGACGCAATCCTCCGCGAAATGGCCCATGATCGCGTCGAGATCGTGGCGATTGAACGCATCGAGAAAATTCTCGAGCAATGCGCTGGAGACGGGACTGCTCATGATCAACACTCCTCTCATGGTTTCTATCCGTACGACAGCCAGACTGTATTTCGTACAGTATTGACATTTAATTCGATTATTCCTAATATCCCCACGTTACTCCCGGACATACCCCACGCACCTGGTCGCGCCCACGCGGTGCGGCGAAACCGAGGCCGTCGAACGGCAACACAGCCGGCATGCCGCAACGCGCACTGCATGCCGCGAAAAGGCGCAGAGAGCGCGCTGTCGATCGCACCACAGTATTTCGAAAGGCCGAACACATGCGCACGGAAGCACGGAAGCCGTGGAAGAACTGGGCGGAGAACCAATCCGCGATGCCGGAACTGAGTTTCTGGCCCGAAAGCAGGGACGATATCGTCGAGATCGTTCGCGATGCGGAGGCGAAGGGGAAACGCGTCCGCGCCGTGGGCTCGGGACACTCCTGGTCCGACGTCGCGGTCACGGGCGATTATCTGGTCTGCCCGGACAATCTCACGCGTATCCTCGACATCGATGCCTACCGGCTGCAGGATCCGCTGCCGGTGTCGAAGCGCTTCCTGCTGAATGTGGAATCCGGCATCACCATCCGCGCGCTCAACGCCGCGCTGCACGAGCGGGGACTCGCCTTCATCAATCTCGGCGGCTATGACGGACAGACGATCTGCGGCGTGACCTCGACCTCGACCCACGGATCGGGCATCGCCTTCCTTCCGCTCTGCGATTTCATCCGCTCGATGGAGGTCGTCTCGTGCCGCGGGAAAGTCTGGCGCATCGAACCCTCGCAGGCGTCGGGACGCGCTATCACGGACGCGGCCGCCTTCGCCGCCGCGCATCCCGACAGCGCGTCGCATGAGCTGGTGCAGGACGACGACTGGTTCAATGCGTCGATCGTGGGCATGGGCTGCCTCGGCGTGATCTACTCCGTCGTGCTCGAGGTGCGGGAGAAATTTCTCCTGAAGGAGACGCGCCGCATGACGACCTGGGACGAGCTGAAGAAACACCTGCGCGGCGGCGAGATCTACCGGACCGCCGAGCATTACGAGCTGCTGCTCAATCCCTACCGCGTCGACGGCGTCAACCGCTGTCTCGTCACCACGCGCGTCGAAACCGGCACGCCGGGAAACCGCGAGCGGAGCATCTACATCAAGTACAAGGCCGTGCTCGACGTGTCGGCCTGGTGGGTGAAGCTTCTCGCGCGCATCTGGCCGGGGAAAATCAAGAACACGCTCAACAGCGCCATCGAGGGACTGCTGGACGAGGACTACACCGAGCAGAGCTTCAAGGTCTTCCACATCGGCGATGCGAACGACATCCGCGTCTTGTCCGCGGAGTATGCGGTGCCGGTGGAGAACGACACCTGGATCGCGGCGATCGACCGTCTCATCGACGTGGCCGAGCGCGTGGGACGCGAGCAGAAACTGTACCTCACCGTGCCTGTCGCGGTGCGCTTCGTGAAGGGCACCGAGGCGCTGCTCTCACCGATGCACGGCCGCGACACCTGCATGCTGGAAGTGATCGGTCTGCGCGGCGTCGACCGCACGGTGGAGATCCACCGGCGCATCGAGCAGGAGTTGCATGCGCACGGTGTGCGGCCGCACTGGGGACAGGTGAACCACATCACCCCCGATCAGCTGCCCGGCATGTATCCGCAGAGCCTGGACCGCTGGAAGGCCGTGCACGATGTGCTCAACGAGCTGCGGACGTTCTCGAGCGCCTTCACGCAGCGCGTGGGATTATGAGAATGCGGAAGAACGGCCATCCGGCGCGGGCAGACCGGGACTCCGGCTGAAACGGTGATCCGCCACGGGCAGACCGGGACTCCGGCTGAAACGGTGATCCGCCACGGGCAGTCCGGGACTCCGGCGAATGTGGCGCATGGAAGAAATCGTGCGACGACGAACGAGCAAGGTGAAAGGACGGATTGAATGAGCGACTACCATCCACGGTTTTTCGATGGAGAGGATTACGAGGGACTCGTCGCGATCATCGAGACGATGATCGACACCGGCGGCGATGCCGCGGTGGATCCGCGCATCGCGGCACAGCATGTGGATACCTACCTCTCGCGCGTGCAATCGCCCGCGCTCGAGCAGATACGGCTTGCCATCGACGCGATCGACTCGTGGTACATGCCGCTGCTGCTCTCGTTCAAGTTCGGGCGCTTCAGCAAGCTGCCGCTCGCCGAGCGGCGCCGCGTGGTCGAGCGAATCATCCATCCCGCGGGACTCTTCAAGGTGATCGCCGCCGTGCGCGCGGGAGCGCGCGACGCGGCGCGCACACTGAAGCTGCTCGCGAGCATCGGCTACTACAGCAGTGCCGAGGGCATGCGTCTCGCCGGCTACCTGCCGGTGGAAGAGCGCCCGCGCTTCGCCGCGCTGGACCAGGCACCGCCGATCCATCCCGATCCATTCCCGAGAGGAGGTGCGTGATGAAAGCGGAGTATGATGTCGTAATTATCGGCTCCGGCGCGGCCGGGAGCGTCATGGCCTACCAGACCGTCCGCAACAATCCGGGCATCCGTGTCGCGGTGCTGGAGAAAGGGCGGCGCGTGCATCCGCAGTCCTTCACGCACGACACGCTCGACATGATGGCGCGCGTGTACAAGAACGGCGGACTGCAGACGACGAAGGACAACGACGTCGTCTTCGCGCAGGGACAGGCGGTGGGCGGCTCGACCGTCATCAACAATGCGATCTGGTTCCGCGCGGATCTCGACACCGTGCTTCCCGAGTGGGAGCGCCGTCAGGCCTTCGTCGACAAGGAGGCGCTGCTCGCCGCGTACGACGAACTCGAGACCGCCCTGCATGTCGTGCCGATCGATCCCGCGATGGGAAACGCGGGTTCGGAATTCTTTCTCAAGGGATGCCGTGCGGAGGGGATTCGCGCGGAATACCTCAGGCACAACAGAAAGGAATGCATCGGCTGCGGCTGGTGCAATTTCGGCTGCAGATACAACCGGAAGACTTCGATGCTCGTCACCTATCTCCCCTGGGCCGAGCAGCGCGGGGT
>CAZWNO010000087.1:11380-17547 GCA_964635845.1 uncultured Chromatiales bacterium | reverse complement strand
ATGTTCGATGCGCAGCGCGGCTTTCGACGCCTGTCGCGTCGAAGCACTATCTCGATCCTCGCGTGTGACCAGGTCGTCCACGAGTGCAACATCGAAGTGCTGTGAGGTCATCTCACTCCCGCGTCCAATCGCCGCGATCGTCGGTTCCTTGTAGGGCTTCGTCCGCGGTACGATGATGATGCCCGTCTCCGTCCAAAGCGTCGTCCCTGTAGCCCAGTCACCGAAACACGTGCGGAACCTCCCATTGGTCGTGATCTGCTTCTTGATCTCGCGCAGGAAGTTCTTCGAGTTCCCCTCGCTGGCAGAGTAGATCAGGATTCGCAGGTTCGGATCATGGATCAACATCCAGAGCGCGAGCGCGACCGTGAAGATCGTACTCTTGAACGTGCCACGGGGCATCAGGCGCATTTCGCGTGCGCTGTAGCCTGGCTTACTGTCTCGGTAGTCCAAGAAAAACCGCTCCGCATCCGCGCACCACTCCTCGTGCGGCTCGTAGAGCTTGTCATATCCCAAGCACTCTTTCGCGAAAGCGAAGAGGGACTGTCTGAAGACACCACGGACGAAGCTAATTTTTTCGTCCTGCGAGGTGGGCAGCGATTTCTGTGACTTCTTTGTCCGTGTACTCATGGTCATGTGTGAATGTCCCCTGCAGCTTCGTAGGCGCGTGCAGGCCGAGGATCTTGCAGCGTTTCTCGATGCAATCGGCGACGCCGGTGAGGAAGCGCGGATCGCCAGCGGATGTGATCTCCTTGTTGGTGACGGTCTTCCCAGGATTCGCGCCGGCGGTGGTCGCCTGCGCAGTGCTCACCTTCGTCGGCCGGCGACTGTCCTCCCAGCCCTTCCAGTACTCCGCTTCGAGGCGGTCAACCTTGGCGAGCTCTTCAGCCTTCCGCTCGTCGATGGCCATCGCAGCTCGTTCTCTCCACCAGACGCGGACCTCCTGCAGATCGAACGTGATCTGCACGCGTGACACACCGATCTCCTGTGCGATCTCCTGCTGGGTCTTACCATGCAGGTACATCTCCGCTGTCTTGAGAAGGTCCCTCGCGCGTTGCGCTGGTGTCCGCTTTCGTGCTGCCATGGTCAACTCTCGTGTAAACTAGACTTATGCGTCAGGCGCTGAACCGGTGCCCGCACCTCGGGCATTCCGTCATCTCGCCGGTTGTATCTAATCCGTTGTGATTGCTACTGTTAGGCCCTTCGCCCTTCTCTTCGCCCCATCCCTCGAGGAATTTCTCGATGTCGAGGTCGGGCAGATCGATCTCCGCAGCTATCGTCTCGAGGTCGAGGCCGTGCAGGTTCTGAAACGCGTAGAGCCCCTCGTCGGTGATCGAGGCGTAGATCGACGAGTAGACGAGCACGAGCTTCGCCGCTTCTCTCCGGCTCTTGCAGTCGAGGAAGTCAGCAGGGAAGGTCTCCGGAACATCCACGCCTTCGCTCACGAGAGCTGTGAGCACCTTGCAGCGGTGGTACCCGTCCAGGCAGTAGATTTTCTTCCCCTTCGCCGGCTGCCAGACCTTGAAAGATTCGACGAAGCCGTTGCGGAGAATGGACTCACGGAGGCGTGCATACCCGGTCTCGGTGAGGTCCTTGAACTCTGCCGGCTGCAGAAACTCGAAGTCGCGCCATCGGACGTTTCTGCTGTGAATGATACGTGAGACGATCTGCTTCATGCTTTCGCCTCCCGCACCGCGTCCGCAGCAATTCGTACGGGCGAGATCTCGACGGAGGCAACAGATCCATCGCGCCGGTACGTGCAGGCGAGAAGACCATCATCCTCCATGCGGGCGAGGAAGTGGCTGATGCTGCCCCAACGCGGCGTGCCGGTACGCATCGCATAGAACCCGTGATATATCGGAGCGAGTGACTGCACATCGACGACGCAGGCGCGGCCTTCGATATACCGCAGCATCGCCGCTCGGCATTGTTCACGTACCGATTTATCGGTTGCATTCTCCATGCCTTCCAACCTCATGAGTGTTCCAGAGATTTGCATGTCGGATTTCCTGACAAATTTCAGTTGCTGTGCACCGCGGCGTAGTAGATCCCGACGGCATCGGCCTCGTCGAACGTCGTCGGCGGAGTGATCGTGATTCCGGCCTTCAGAGCCCATTCGAGGATTGCGTCCTTCTTCGCATTCCCCTTCCCGAGCGCTGCCTTCTTCCACGCGCCTACAGGGATGCCGGCGTACGGGATCCTCTCACGCTCGCAGAATGCTGTGAGGGTGGCGAGCAGTCCGCCGTATACGTGCGCCGCGTCAACGCCGTTGTGATGCCGGACTTCCTCGAAGTACACGGCCTCGTACCCCTGGAGCACGAGAGTCTCATGAAGGAACTCCTCGAAGCGCAGGAAGCGCATGCCACCGCCTTCGTAACGGCCAGTCTTGAGCGAGATGCTGCCGACGACTGCCTGGGTTTTGAACGGTTTCGAACCGATGACCCAGCCTGTGTTTGTCCCGAGATCGAGTGCAAGAATTTTCATGCCCGTGCGTCCTGATAGTTTCCGGTTTCATGTTGCTCCACTCTCGGGAGCATCCGCTCGAGGCGACGGAGCCTGCGCTCAGCTTTCCTGAGTCGTTCGTTATCGTGCTCGAGTGCCTCAACCTTCCCGCGAAGCGTCTGCAGTTCGAAGAGCTCCGCCGATGTCGGCTTCGGCGGCTCCGCGTAGCGCTCCCGTTCTGCACGTTCACCGTCGACCATGCCAGCGGAGTAGCCACGGCGATAGCCTTGTGCGTCCGCGCGCGCCAGGAGGCCGTTGATGTCGTAGCGAATCTTCGTCAGCTGCTCCTCCGACGGGAAGAAGTCGGCGAGCGTGAGGCTGCCGTACCGAACGGGATCACCGCGGAGGATCCACTCCTGCGCGACCTCGGCCTGCCGCTCGCCGTACTGCCGAAGGTTCAGCTCGTTGATGAGTGCGAGCTTGCGCGTATTCGAACCGTCGGCGTCTATACGCTTCCCGCTCGCAGCCTCGAAACGGGCGAAGATTCCCATAATGAATCGCCCTCGTGCCTTCGTGCGCTCGGGCGTTTCAGATCCCGAGCTCTGCTGCAAGCTCGACATACTCTGCCGGATTGGGAGCTGCTGTACGTCCATTCGCTTTACCGTTTGAATGCCTGAATTGTCCATACTTGCCTTCGAGTACCTTGACGTAATTGCCGTTGTTCTTTATGATCCAGTCGAAGGAGGCCACCCAGCCCCGAGGGCCACCACCTCGGCAGAACTCCGAAGCGGTCACGGTCTTGAAGACGCTCCGAAACTCTACCCGGAACTGCCTATCTCCGTACCGTGTCCGCAAGTGCTTCTCGCGCTCATCCGTGAGCTTCTTGACAGTCTGGAAGGGTGGACTCGCACGCGAATTCCAGTCGTCAACGACTGCCTGCTTCCACATCGGGTAGGGCCAAGTGAGGGGATCATCAGGATCGATCGATTCCGCCTGCGCTGCAGCGTCGCCCTCGGGCGACGAAGAAGCGATAGCTTCTCCTGAATTTGAATCTGAAGATGAAGACGAAGATGAAGATGAAGAGCCATCACTACCCCATTCATCTGATATAGGGTACCCTATTCCATCGGATGGGCAACCCTTCTCTTGCACGGTGGACTCGCCTTCATCTCCCCACCTTCTCTTTGCACCCTTTTTACCGTATTCAGCCTGTTTTTGCCGATATTCTTCCTGCTTCTCCATCTCCTTCCGCATACGTGGATTCACCCACGATCCAGATTGTGTTTTCTCGAAGCATCGGGAAATTCTCCGCTCCCACGCGACGGAAAATTTCTTTTCTGTCGTGCCGCACAAGTCGGCAAGTTCTCCCATATCATCTGGGAGCTCTCCGTCCTGCCAGCAATAGCACAGGAGCGTGATATACATCCCGCGCTCCTCTAGGGTCATGCTGGCTACTTTTCTTTCTGCGATGAAATCGTTCGGGTAAAACTGGAAAGCTGGAGGATTCTTCATCGTGAATCCCTCCATGCTTTGAATTCTTCAGGTGTGCGGTCTTTTTTCTGTCTGTTGCAACGACGGCATGCGGTGGTGAGATTGCCGCTCTCGTCCGTCCCTCCACGGGAGACAGGAATCATGTGATCGACCTCGAGATTGCCGCCTCTCTCGCCACAGTAGTGGCAAATGAAACCATCCCTTGCGAAGATCTCCAAGGAGATTCGCTTCCATTCCCCAGGATCGGAGGCCGATAACCGTTTGTCATCTCGCCCCTCGAGGAATTCCATAACCTCTTCATTGAGGTCGGGCATATACTCGACTCGCTGTTTGGCGCACCATCTGATGAAAGCCTTCTTCACGGTGCCGAGGCGTTCGCATAGATCGGGTCTTAGCTGAAGCTCAGTATTGATCTTGATCCGCAAACATGCCTCGTAGATAGCGAGAAAGCCGGTGGTCTTGTTTCTTGGTCGTGCCATAAAATGGGTGTCCGTTTGGCCGGATTACCCCTGTCCCGCAGGACAGAGAATTAATTGGTGGTCTCGTATTGATCCCGCGCGATCCCATCCAAGTCCGTCCGCCCTTCGATGAGGCGCAGCGGACAAGGCTGCTCGTTCATCAGGTCCGCGGTGCGCTTGCGGATGACATCGTAATTCGTCTGCCCCGTGCTGAAATAGTTCTCGCCGAGCGTTTCAGTCACGATCTCCGCCGCTACTTTCGTCGAACATGGAGTCAGTCCACCCTTGCCGAGCCACTCCCACATCCCGAGTACGCGATCGCGATGAGTTGCGCGCCGGCCGCTGACCGTGTGACGATGAACTGCCTCCGCGCTCGATGCCCCGCGCTGCCTGCTGCGCAGTGCCGCGTCGGCTTCCTGTATCGTATTTCCGTAACTGATCATCGGTGTATTCCCTGAGCTGGTTGTAAGTAAAAAGGCATGTGTGGGTCGTGGTGTAACTATTCCTTTGATAGGCGATCTCGGTTCTTCCGATCATAGGCGTGTCGGGATGCGCACGCGCGTACGCTTCGCACCACGCTTGGATTTCCCGTACGACCACATCCGGCATGTGCGTACCGATGCGCTCCACGTCGCGGCGCTGCACGCTGCGAATGCGGCCGAACAATCCCACGCATTCCCACACGAGACACTCCTCTCGGTCCACCATCCCGCGCACGCTGCCCTCCGGGACGTAGACCGGAATCGCGGTCAGTCGCAGCAGATCGAGCGCGGACGCTGTGGTCTGCAGGATGGTGCCGTCCGGCGCGGTCGTTTGCATCGTCGGGTCGAACAGGAAGTCGAAGACGCGGAATTCCATTATCGCCCCGTCCTGATAAGCGTACCCGCTTCGACGATCACGTCTGACGGAAGTGAGATCCGCAGCGTACCGTCATTGTCGATGTCGTAATCGATCGGGTGACCTTCCATCTCCTCCTCCGAAGGAGGTGTGCGCAGAGTAAGCTGACCGCCATGCTCACGGAGTATGCCCCACAGGATGAGGAGCAGGCGATCACGCTCGGCTTCCATTTCGAGGATCGGCTTCACGTTCTCACGCATCGCGCGGACCCTTTTCGGCTGTGTCAATATCGACGTGCACAGCGGGCATTTCGTGTTGTGCGTCCCGATGTTGCGATTGCCACCGTTCATGCGGTTGCCTCCGTCTTCCCTGTCCGGTAGTCGAGCAGGACCGGAAGATTACACTGGCAGAGCGATGGCGTCGGTGCGCCGCGTTCCCGCTTGACCTTCCGCCCACATGCCGTGTTCCATTCAGCGCGGGTTTCGCTCCACGTCCACTCACAGACAGCGATGTAGTGGCTGGGAAGGGTCCCCGCGCTCTCCAGCTCGGCGATGAGGGAGTCGAGATCATTCACGTTGAACAGACCCCCGGCAAGACGAATGCGATGTTCCTCATTCGCAACCATGCGCCTTTTCACTCTACCCAGAATATGGATCAGCTTCGCCTTCGATTCGTCTGATATTGCGATCATCATTTCCTCACTGCCATTTCCGCGAATTGCTTCATACTCATCCCGGCGCGCAGCTCGTGCTTGCGTCCGGCCATGACGACCTCGATGCGCTCGGTCTTACTCTCGAGCAGGGCGTCGACTGCCTTGTCGGTATCATCCCATTGCAGCCAGATCGAAAGCACGTTGGAGCGTTGTCCGATGCGGTGGATCCGGTCCTCCGCCTGGTAGCAGTCGCCCGGTGTCCAAGGGCGGTCGACGAGGATCACCGTCTG
>CAZWNO010000087.1:0-11370 GCA_964635845.1 uncultured Chromatiales bacterium | reverse complement strand
ATCCCGAGGCCGGCCAGGCGCGCGCTCTGGCCCACGAGGATCACGGTCTGCGCGCGGGTGAGCGTAATACCCACGCCGCCTGCTCCGAACGTGGTGACGAAGACGCGCGACTGCCCCGCCTGGAAGCGGTCGACGAGCTTCTGCCGTTCGTCCTGCGCGGTCTCGCCGATCAGCAGACAGGAGCCCGGGAACGATGCGGCGATGCGTCGGGCGGAATTCGAGGAAGGCCGTGAAGATCACCACCTGCCCGCCCTGTTCGAGAATTTCCTCGGTCATGTCGACCGCGGTTTGCACCTTAGCCACCGATCCCGCCTGCCGCATGAAGCCGAAGCGCACGAGCGCCTCGGAGCCGTCCGTGACTTCCCCACGCAACTGCTTTTCGGTATAGCGGTTCATCGCCTCGGTGAGTGTGTGCGTATAAATGCGCTTCGCCTCCGCCGTCGCTTCCGCGTCACGCATGACGCGTGTCTTCTCTGGGAGGTCGAGGCATTCGTGTTTCATGCGTCTGAGCATGATCGGTGCGCACCGGCGTCCGAGTTCGTCGAGGTTCGAAGCGCCAGACGTGTCCCATGCCGTGAATGCACCCGGCTGCGCGTCGCAGTACCGTTTCTCGAACCAGCCCTTGTTGAGCGCGAGCGGTGATCGTACGGCCTTGAGCAACGGGTATAGGTTCACTGGTCTCCCGTTTTTCATCGGCGTGCCCGTGAGGAGAAACGCCGCATCCGCCTGCTCGCAGAGTGCGAGGAATGCCGCGCCGCGCTGGCTCTTCTTCCCGCTCTGTGCGTAGTGCGCTTCGTCAGCGATGAGCACGAAGGGCTGAGGGATACGAGCGGGCACTTTCGCCCAGCTATGGGTTTGGATGCGGATGCCAAGATCGCCCGCCTCGCGCGCCCAGTTGTCGCGCAGTGACGCCGGGCAGATGACATAGATCGGCGCTTCGAAGCATGCGGCCGCGACGAGTGATGTACAGGTCTTGCCGAGTCCCATGTCGTCGGCGAGGATCGCGCGCCGGCGCTGCGTGAGGAACCGCACTCCTTCCTTCTGGTGAGCGAAGAGCGTGCGCCCGTTGCGCAGCGATGCGTCAAGATCCGGGAGCGGCACGCCGTCCATACGGCGGGTATGCAGGCGCTCGATGGCTTCGCGTGCGTCCGCGGCCACGTCGATGCGGTGCTGTTCGCTGAACTCCGCCACGAACTGCGCGCAGGCGACCGGGATGCGCCACTCGCCGTGCTGCTCTTCCCAGCGTACGCCGGGGATAGCGCGGATTGCGCGAGAGGCTTCACGGTTGCCGTTGAGGCGCACTGCGAATGAGCGGGAGGTCGGAAGGGTAATCATTCGGCTCCCCTCTCCCAAAACTTATCCGCCGCGCGCAGCTCGCCCTTGCGAATGAGGATTTTTATACCCCACGCTGATGTCTTGAATCCGAGCCAGAAGCAAAGAGCGCACAGCGCGAGTATCAGGATGACATCAACCATCACGCCTCCACCTCCATCCGCATTTCTTCGGTGATCTCGAAGTCGAGTAGGTTCATCTGCCGTTCCTCGGGCGAAAGCCCGCGCGTCATCACGACCTCGCGTGTGTCGATGCGGATGAGGCGCTTGAATCCGTCCGCCCAGTTGACGTACCAAGCGCACGTCGCGTCACGCATCTCGTAGCCGAGGTTCAGGCGCAGGGCGATCAGCTCATTCTCCAGTTCGAGCTTGGCGATGCCGACCTTCGCTTCGGTTTTCAGCATCGTGATCTGCGCCTCGGTGCCGCGGATCTCCTCAAGGATTCGCGCCATTTCCTTGGCGTGCTCCGGGTCCGGCGCTTCGTTGCGGTACCCGGTTTCGTCGTCCGGCGTCGGCGCAAGTTCACCGATGTAATAGTCCCGATCCCCGCGCAGGCCTTCGAGACGTTCTTCGAGCGGCGTGACGGCGTCTTTCGAGCGCATGCGGATCTC
Source organism: uncultured Chromatiales bacterium (assembly GCA_964635845.1). GTDB lineage: Bacteria > Bacteroidota > Ignavibacteria > SZUA-365 > SZUA-365 > SZUA-365. The sequence goes on along the minus strand of CAZWNO010000087.1, from coordinate 9,428 downwards.
GGGTATCGTCACACGGAGATTGCGTGCGTACTGCTGCCCATAGCGCAGCTTGTCATCGTCGGTCAGGTAGAACTTGACCGGATGGACCTCGGTATGCCCGGTGTTCTCGTAGCCGTCGATCACGGCCGCCTTGCTAAGTTTCTTCGCCATACTTACCTCTGATTACTGATGGGTGATTGCACTCCCCGCCGGACTCGAACCGGCTGCATCCCGCCACGGCGCAGGCCATCTACGGCACGGAGCGCGGGAGGGTGATGGAGGGAGCAAGAGGACCGGCGAGGCAATCCGTCGCGCAGCCCACGCGCGCCGGTTTCCACTCGCATCTGTTTGTGTGACGCGGGCATACATTTCGTTGCCGCCCGATGCAATTCCAATCTTAGGGATAGATTTAGAGTGTCACTGTTATTTAGCGGGCTCAAGGCGTTCGGTCCTGTTTTCGTTGGGTCAGGCGACGGATTCCGGCACGGCCGCGAAGGCGCATCCAATGCGGATCATGTCATTGAAAAAGGCGATGTCGGTTTCGGCCTCGGCGATCTCCGCGTCGTACCGTTGCACGCGCACGCGAATCTCCGCAAGCTCGACGTTCGCATCCTCGCGCCGCTGCGCTTCCGCACGGCGTACCTGTTCGTTCGAGAACAGCGGCTTCCCGTCGCCGCCCTTGTCGCCGGTCACGTCGGCCATGATCTGCGAGCACACGACGGCGTCGCGGCGCTGCGCCTGGTTGCGGTCGAAGCGCTTGTTCGAGAGCAGGATCATCGCGCGCTTCTTCTGCTCGGCGTAGTGGGTCAGGTTGTCCTTCGTCATGGTGTATTCCTCCGGTGATGGTGATGGGTCAGTTGACGTATTCAATCCCCACGCCCGGCACCAGCCGGATCTGCTGCGGGATGTGCGCGAGCAGTTCTTGCCGGTGCGTGATAAGGATTGTGTGGTGAATTCCCGCGAGCACGTGCGCGGAGCGGAGCATGGCGAGGTATTTGAACGCATTCCCTGAGTCGAGCGCACCGTCGGCCTCGTCGAGGAAGGACGTACGCAGATCGAGGGATGACTTGCGGCGCAGGTAGATCGCAATCGCCTGCGCGATCGCAGCCTCGATCCAGACGCGCTGTCCGCCGGACAGGTTTTCGATGGTCTGCGCTTCCCCGCCGGCAAGGACCTGAATCTCGAAGGTCTCGATCTGCTTCTTGCCGTCGGCGCTCAGCCGGGTTGTCTCGAAGGCGATCTGGAACTCTGAGCCGAACGTGTCGGCGAGAAGCTGGTTTGCGATAGCGCTGACATTCGGTCCAGCCGCATCCAATTCCAAGGCTTGAATGCCGTCCTTCCCTGTCGCGCGTGCGAGAAGTGCCCAGCGAGAGTGCACCGCAGTTACCTCGTCCAGCGCCGCGGTGAGTTCCGCGATCTTCGCCTCCGCGGCCTCCGCGGCTTCAAGGCGGGTGCAGATACGGGTCGCCTCCTGATCGGCTGCTACGCGCGCCCGCTCGCAGTCGTCGAGGTGCATACGGCAACTCTGCGTGTGTCCCGCCGCCTGCGCCGCGACTTTGCGGGCATCCTGTTCCCCCGCCAGCTTTTCGTTTATCTCGATAATCATGTCATCGAGGTAGTTCACGGCGGCATCCGCGGACAGGCGCGCCTTCTCCGCGTTGTCGCGCTCCATCGCCTGCCGCTTCTCTGCCGCCGCAATGTCGCCTTCCGCGTCCGACTTTGTCTGTGCGGCCGTGTCGGCCTCGATGCGCAGGCGGTCCCACTGCTGGGATTCGATGGCCGCGATCTGCTTCGCCACGGCATCGTGCGCCGCGCCGTCGTATCCGACCGCGCCCATGTGCGCCTCGGCGACATCGACGACGGCCTGTGCTTCGGCGAGCGCGGTCTCTCGCGCCTCGCTCGCGGCACAAAACGCGTCCAATGTGGTGACGTGCTTCGCGGCCTCGGGCGTAGCGGCCTCGTCCCATTCTTCGAGCCGCACGATCTCATCATCGAGTAGCGCAGCGGCATCGCGGGATTCGCGGGCATTCGCGAGCAGCGCACAGGACGCGGAGATCTCCATGTCTCGACACGGTACGGTAGCGAGCAATCCCGCTGCACGAGCATGCGTTTCCCTGCGGTCCCGAGCGCGGATGAGGGATGCATCGTGATCCGCAGCCAGACGCTCCCGCGAGCGCAACACCTCGTCGAGAGCTTGTTTCGCGTCGCGCACGAGCCCGTCGTGGCGGTCGGTGCAAGCGATCATCTCGCCCCGCGCCTTCGCCACGGCGTCCCGCGCTTCGGAGTATCGCACCAGCGTCTCGGCGAAGAGCGTCTGCCGCACGCGCAGGTCTTTCAGTTCCGCCAGCTTCGCGTCGATCTGCCCGACGTTCGAGAGAATCTTCTCGGCGCGTTCGATGCGGTCGCGGAGGGGTTGCAGTTCGGACGCATGCCGTTTCTCCTGCTGACCCAGTTCGATTTCAGCGTCGAGCGTCTTCTGTTCGGCCTCGCCTTTCTGCGCCGTCAGCCGATCACGTTCGGTGCGGAGTCCGTCGAATGCGGCGAGCGCCTCGCGTGCGGTTCGCTCCGCTTCCTCTGCTAAAGCGACATCCCCCCGCGCGTCGTCTAGGGCTACGGCTGCCTGCCGGCGTTCGGACTCTGCTGTGGCAAGGTCCGCACGTAGCGACACGGCATCTCCCGCCTGCTCCCGCATCGTGTCGATGCGCGTGCGCATGTCGTCGACTTCGCGGAGGTGGCCGTTCGCCTTGCTCTTCGCGGCCTCGTGATACGCCTCGATGTGAGCGAGGCCGAGCAGCTCGACGAACAGCGCCTTGCGTTCGGATGAACGCAGATCGGTGATGCTCTCCGCATTCTGCCCCCGGAAGAGGCTTCGGAAAAACAATTCTTCGGAACCGAAAATATCACGCACGGCGGCGTCGTAGGTCGAAGTTTTCCCGTCGTTCATCGGTTCGCCGTCACGGAACAGGTACGATTCCTGCTTGCCCGCCTGCGCGTCGACGAGGAGCTTGATTTCGTACACGTGCCCGGACATTTCGAAGCGGAGGATGCGGTGCGAATCGCGAAGGTAGAAATGATTCTGCAGCGCGCCCTGGCGGGAAACGAGGGAACGGAATGGATGTAGATTTTCGAGTACGGTTGTCTTCCCGCTGCCGTTGCCGGCAACGAATGCGATGACACCATCCTCGAATTGAGTGAAGTCGATGTCGACCTGGTCGAGCCCGAGGCCGCGCTCGATGCCGACGGCACCGCGGAGGGAAAGGGAGATGAGTCTCATGCGGCACCCCCGATTCGAAGTATGCGACTCACGGCCTCATTCCATGCGAACTGCGCGACCTCGAAGGTTGACATCAAAGCAGCACCTTCGGCCTTGGACATGAACTCGTCGTACCACCATGTGAAGTGGTCGTCGTCGACCAGGATCAACCGGGATGCATACTCTTTTGCTTCTTTGCGGATTGGCGCTGTATACGAGCCCCCACGTGCGTCGCAGTACGTCGCCACTGCCATAGCTGTTGCGAGATCATCGAACTTGTCTAGCACCGCTCCGCTTATCGGTCGAATCAGAAAGTACTGTCCGGCTTCCGCGGTGCTTCTCACTGCGAAGCGCTTACCCTTCCAGATGGTACTCATTCGGCACCCCCTTCCGTCCCGCGGTACGGGAACCGTGTATCCCGCATCGCCCATTCCTGCGCCTTCCGCCTCATTTGCTCGGCCTCGGGGACAACCTCCAAGGCGAGCGTCCATCCGCAAGGATACCCGTCTATCAGCTTGCACATCTTGCGGTAATACCGCTTTGCCATCATTTTACAGAACCAGTTTGGGCATCTCATGCGGCACTCCCGGCGAGTTTGTTTCGTAGCGAGTTACCTTTCGCCTGCGGCATTTGAGCGGTGACGGATTCCAGAAAACGATGCATGCAGTCCTCGCCATACGCGGCGATGAAGCCCTCGATCCGGCGTCTTTCGGCGTTCGATCTGGAACTGCGATAAGCCCGGCAAAGCGCCTTGAACTGCTTGCGGGGAAGTTGCTTTTCACCCATGATTAACCTCCCCTTCGCGCGCGGCGAGCATGGCGTCGGCGAACCGATATGCCAGCTTTGCCACGTCCTCCGGCTGGTGCGCTTTCTCGAAACTGTCATGCGGCGAGAAAGCCATCTGGCCCTGCATCGCGGCGATAGCGATCTCGTCGCGAAGGGAGACCGGACCGCGTTCCCTCAGCATCGCATTCACTTCATCGATGTGCACGTACTCCCACCGTTCTTCACCCAGCAGGCATTTCTGCCAGGCATTGTGCGAGTCCTCGTACATATCAGGGACATAAATCCGTTTCGCAATAGGGTCACCCATGCTGCACCTCCTGCTCGAGCGCATCGGCGCATTCGAGTACGTCGTCGGTGATCTGTTCCCCGATCGACTCTCCCCATGCGGCGACTTTGTCACGCAGCTGCTGCGCCTCAGTGATTGCCTCACAGCGCACACGCTCGCGCGGGACCGCGATCTTTTCGACTTTCAGTGACTGGAAGCCGACGAAGGTGTTCCAGACTTGCTGTTCGTCGAAGGACTGCGCTTCCTCCTCCGTCATTCGGATACGGACACGAAGATGTGCATCGAGGTAATCGGTGATCGCCTCCATCGTCTGCAGCTCGGCGAATGTCGTGTCGACCGTGATGCGCGGACGGCTGGGAAGTTGTACCTTCTCGACCTCGTGTCCGCCACGCCACACCTTGACGACGTTCATATACTTCGATTCGACTTCGCCGAAATTGCAGTGGTACAAACTGCCCGGATAGTAGCAGCGCGTGCCGAGCTGCTGCCAGGCGTGCAGATGGCCGAGAGCGACGTAATCCGCACCGGACGCCTCAAGATCTGCCGCACCAATCATCACGTCGCCGCCGAGCAGAATCTGGCCGGATTCGACCGCGCCGCCAGTGACGTTGCCGTGATAGACGAGGACGTGAGGGATGTCCGGGCCGTACTCGGCGTGCTCTGCCGCGAATCCTGCGATGATGCCGCGCAGGGCGTTGTTCGCCTTGACATCCGTTTCTTCCTGCGAGCCGTTCGCCTGCGCGAGCAAGAATGCTTTGTTCGGGTACGGCAGCAGTGACCAGGATATTCCCGCGCAACCGATGCTGGTCGGCGTTTCCGCGACGAAGATCGGATGCTCTGCTTTCAGCTGTGAGAAGATCGCGAGTGATCCCGGGCGGTCGTGATTGCCTCGGACGACGATCACGGGCATGTGGTCGGCGACGTCACGGATGAGACGCACGACCGGCATAAGAGGCGAGCGCTCGTCGACGCGGATCTCGCGGTCCCAGATGTCGCCGGCGAGCACCATCGCGTCGCAGCGGTGCTCCACGGCTGCCGTGATGGCAGCCGTGAAACAGGTCAAAGAGTCCTCGAGGTGGTCGACGTCGAAATGAAGATCTGCCAGGTGGGCGATGGTTTTGGCGTTCATCGTGCACCTCCCACGAAGGGATGTGCCGCGAGATAGGACGCGATTCCCTTCTTCTCGTCACCGCACAGCACATTGTACTGCTCACGCGTGAGGTCGTTCACAGAAGTGATCCCACCGTACAGTCGCGCTATGAGTTCATGGACGCCATCGGCGTCGTATCCCGCGTTCTTCGCGATCGCGTACAGCCTTCGAATCTGCGCCTCTGACAGCGCTCCCTTCTTCTCACCTTGTGGTGCGGGTGCTTGCTGGCGCATTGGGAGTCCCGTGAGCCAGTCGATATATCCGATCTGTTTCTCGGGCGTTGCGGCAAGCATCTGTTCCAGTACCGCGTTGCTCTTCATGTGCTCGCGCTCGGCGAACAACTTGCGAATCGTCGCCGCGTTATCATCCACCAGGGGCTCGTCGAACGGCAGCTCGGGCAGCGCATCAGGATCTTCCGCTGGTACTGGCTCGGAAACAACCGCGGCCGGGAGCTCACCCACCGAAGAGGAGGTGTCAGCGGGGAGCATCCCGGCGTTCTGTTGCGGTTGCGGGAGAGAGGGAGAAGATTGCTGCGGGTAAAGCTGTGCAGTTGCACCGACAGCGTTGCCGGCAATCATGAGCCGGATCTGCGGATCCATCAGCAGCACATCCATATTCGGCGCTGTCACGAAGGCGACGAACGTGAGGCCGGTATCGTCCTTTTTGTACGAGGTCGACATGCCCGTCATGTTCTTGATCATCCGCTCGATCGCGTTGGTCTCGGCACGCTGAGCACGAAAGCGCTGGAGCTTCGCGCGCTCGGCTTCGCATCCATTGACGATCTGCTCGTCGGTCTTGTTCTTGAAATTGTCCTTCCCTTCCGCGCGCTTTTTCTTCCCGCTCGCGATATTGTCGCCGATGACCGTTTTCACGTCGAATGCGCCGGTGCCTGCCGAAGTGCGTTGCGTGCCGTCAGGCATACGCTCGGACCCGATAACGCTGTGCATTGCGAGGTCCGGGTTCGTTCCGTCGTCGGTTCGCACCGTGCTGATAATCGAGATCGAGAGAGCGCCACACACGCGCATAAGCGCGGGTTTCGTGAGCGAGTACCCGGACCCGGAGTAGTACCAGTCGTCCGGTCCGAATTTTATCTCCACCGGATAGACCTTGAAGAACGGGCTCGCTTCGAGTTGGGCGACGTTCGGGTTGAGGATGATGTATTTCTTTCGATCGGCGTAGCGTCCGATTAGGTCTTTGATGCTTGCGGTTTGCGTGAGATCACGGTTCATGATTGCTTCACCTCCTCAAGCGTCGCGGGCGCATACATCCCGAGAAGCGCCTCGGCTTCCGAGAGACATATTTCGACGGCAGCATCGATGTCGCTGACCGTTTCCATCCGTGTAGTCTGCTCCCCGTAGTGGAGTGTTACACGGAGCCAGTTGGGCGTGAGCGTCGTCTCAACCCGCACGTAGACCTCCCCTGAGATCTCGCGAGAGATGTCGCGCATGCGCTCATTGTTGGATTTCTTGATTGGCATCTTTCTCTCCTTGATTTATCGGAATCCTTGCCGTAGATTCCGGTTGTTGATTGATTTTCGTTTTTCGCCCCGCGTGCCTGCCAGCATTCGGGGCGTCTTTATGCCTGCCTGCGTCGGTCGTATGCCCGCGCATGGTCTTCATTGAATCGGCGCGCATCCGCTTCCTGCTGCTCCTCGTAACGCGACCATTCGCTGCTCATCCTGCAGAGGGCAATCGTGATGACGATGAGCACTAGTGCACACGCCATCACTGCGAGTAGAATCCAATCGGCCAACGATCCGAAATCATTGAGCATTGCTCACCTCCGACTTCAGTCTGTTCGCCACATGGATGAGTTTGCGTGCCGCCTGCTCTGCGCAGCGCTTGTCGCCTCCGCGGATCGCGCGGATGATGTCCCCTTCGAATTCGTCAAGCTCCAAGATTTCGTCACTGATCTCCCCGTTGATTTCATCGGCTTCTGCCGGGCAGATCGAGAACGAGGGACCGCACAGCCACTCGGCGAGGCGCACGTCGTGCCGCTCGATGAGCATGTACTGGTTGAGCACACGCAGCCGCGTGACAGGAATGTTCGTCGCTGAATTTGGATCGGTGTATTTGTGGAAGGTCTTGTAGTCTACCCCACAGACGCGAGCAGCCTGCTCGATCGTGTCCGACCCGTTGCCGTCGTTGTAAAGGAAGATTTCGCGTAGCAGGCGCTTGATGGCATTATCGTACATGGGATTTTTCTCTCCTCTTTTCCCTTGTGTGGTGCATCCGAAGTCCTGATTTTTCAGCGAAATCAGGAGTGTTCCCGAACATGCGCTCAGCATCGATTGCAGACTTCAACCACATCGGCTCATTATGGTCGTCATGGCCGTGCGGCATCGAACGACCCGCAGCGTTCCTCCGCCGCAGAGTGCGCGGCGAGACGCCCATGTACTCTGCCGCAGCGGACCGGTACATCCAGCGATCCGTCAGATCCGGGAGGAGCCGTATCGTCGCCGCGGTTCTCATGCGGTCGTGGCTTCCTCTGTATCGGGTTCGGAGATCCAGCGTTTGTATTTCAGACCGAGTTCGAGAACTTCGTCCAGCAGAGCCTCGATCTTGATTCCAGTTTGTTCACGTCGGGAGCGGAGAATCCGGTGATGATCCGGTCGCAGTGTGGCGGTTTTCCGTTTCCCTGTACTGTTCGGTGCGTTGCTCATGTTACATCAATGCCTTAACGATTTGTTATCAACGTACGATGCAATGATACAATTATATCAATCTATTGTCAATACCCCCGTGCATTTTTATGCAAAAAATTGTTCTCCGCCGTTGATTTCGTCACAATACGTTGGTAATATTGATCTTATGACGAACAAGGGCAGCGATCGACTCACTGAAGCAGCGCGATGGATTCAGGAGCTGAACGAGACTATCGGTCTCTCATTCAAGTCCATTGCGGAAAAGGCTGAGATCCCGTACACCACTCTGATGTACGTGAAGAATCAGTCAGGGAGCGACATTACCTCAGAGGTCTACAATTCCATCCGGCGTCTGTATCTCGAGCGGTCCCCGCACCGAGCAACCGAAACACCATCGCAGTCCTCAGCAGCTCGCTTTGGACTGGGTGTGAAAATCGTAGACGACGACCCACCGCGTGCCGAGGTGAAGATACCCGAGACCGCTCGCGAGTTCTATGAGAATTTCGAGTTTCACGGTGGGAAGATGGGTTGGCTGGAAATGGAGAACGAGCAAAGGAGCTTCTACGAGAATCTGCATGCCATGCTCGTAAGCGCGATCGACAGCGCGAACGAGAAGTACGCAGCCTCATTGCGGGAAATCAGGGCAGCGCGAGATCGGGAAATCCGAGCAGCGCTGGAAGAATTCGAAAAGACTTTCCGGAAACGGATGCTTGGAATTCTCGGGAATTAGGATATTTTCGCCTGATATAGTCCGTTGCTACTAAATATTGGAGGTCCCATGAATTACAGACGCAGCATTCTGTCAGCCGTGCTAATTGCATTATTCGCAACTGCTTGTTCTACCACGCAGCCTACCGCCCAAGTCAATTCCCCGTGCAAGGACCAGCAGTACCTCGAACTCAAACAAAAAAAACTCTCAGAGTTGAGCGAACGAGAGTACGAGTACATGAAAGAGAAGGAGAAGGCCTGCGACGAATACAACCGTACGGCCATGCAGATGCAGCAGACGAAAGAGATTTCGGACGATGCACGGAGCTCTTGGCTGACATGGTATCTGGTCGCCGCTGGGATCGGACTGGTTGGGTCATTGATCGTGATTTCGACAATATGACGTTGCTGAGGAGGCGGCAAATTGAGGGAGAGAGGTTCCAGATCCTACGAACTTGCCTGTGAGTATACTATGGACATACTCAAACAAGCCCGGATTGATCGACCTGCGGTCCCCGTGTTGGACCTCTGCCGGCGACACGAGGTCGAGGTGCGTGAAGAACGCATCTGGCCGAGGCGCGCCTTGTACGATCGTTCGAAGCGCAGGATCATTCTTCACCCT
>CAZWNO010000086.1:0-17555 GCA_964635845.1 uncultured Chromatiales bacterium | reverse complement strand
GACTTCGTAGCAGCCCTCGTTGCTGTCCGCGAGCGTGAGGAGGATGAACACCGGCTCTTCAGCGTCGCCGATGAGGTACTGCCCACCGAGCATCAGTTTCTCCGCCGGCGCATCGTCCTTTATATCGGAGTAGTGCATCCCGTAATCCAGCAGCGGAACCGCCGTCCCCGCGTACTCGAGCAGGTCGATATAGGCCTCGAAGGCGTAGGGATCGCTGAGCGTTCGTTCGCACTCCTCCCACTCCCGGAAACGAATGTTGTAGGGCACGGCAGGTGAACTGAAATACTTCCCCGCGCAGTGCAGGTCGTAGAATGCCGCGGCCCTGTCTTCGCGCACTCGCTGGACCCTCGTCGGAACGGGGATGGAAGGAAGTTCATGCACCAGCAGTTTCAGCGGCTGGAATATCTGGTCGATGATGTTCCGCGCGGGCGACGACCACATCGCGTCGGCTTGCCAGAGCATGACGCCAGCGCTGTCCTGCAGTTCGATCGTGACGGTGTAATCGTAGCTGGTCTTCTCGGTGCTCGAGTTCACGACCGTGCTGCTCGCCGTACTGCCCGTACTCCCGACCACGACCGTGTCGAGCCTTCTCTCCCCGCCTTCTTGCCGGTGGTCCTTCCTTTCCCTGACGACCGTTTCCCAGGTCGTGGTAGATGTCGTCTCGTTGTTCACCACAGTCTTGAAGTCGAGGTAGCGGTGGATGCCGGCGCGGTAGCGCAGCGTCACCGCGTACGTGGCCGAATCCTCCACGCGCGGGTAGCCGTGCCGAAGCAGCATGTCCTCGAGTATCGCGCCGAGTTCCCGATTCAGCGCCTGTCCCTCGCCGGCCGTGGTCGAGTCCACTCCCTCGACGTGAAGCGTGTACTCCGCCGGACGGATGTCCCCGGCATTGCCGACGGTCCGTGTCCACGGCCGCCATGCAGCGCCAGGTTGAATGGTCGTGCAGCCGGAGAAGGCGACAAGGACAATGAACAGCGCGGTCGCTGTGCGCAGGACGTTCGTGGTACGTGGAACATTCGCGGTGCGCATGCCCCTGGATGTCGCCGTGCCGTCATGGGAAAGCCTGGTCATGTCGTTCTTCCGGAAGAGTCGGAAACATTGCCGTCTCATGATAACACCTTCCGCGCTTATGTGCATGTTCCTTCCATAAGACCGCGCGGCGGGCAGCCGGTTTAATACCCGCAGTCAGCGAGTGAATTCCATCCCCGAGCATCCGCTGTTCCGATCCAAAGGATCCCCGATCCCGATGGGGATCCCGCAGTAGATGCTGCGTTTTTGCGCATTCAGAGGGTAAGTGCTGAATTCCCTTCCGGCATCAGCCTCCTCCGGCGTCGCGCGCGGCCGAGCGGATTTCCACGGTCACGGTGAACTTCCGTTTGAGGGGATCGTTGACGGGACCCGAAGTGCTGCCGGTTTCGCCGAAGCCTATGTAGCCGCCGTCGCACTGGTAGCGCACGCGCTGCCGGCCGCGCAGAAACTGGTATCGCTCGGAGCGCTGGTCCATCGCGCGGTCGATCATCTGCATGGCGTAGAACGCGCGCAGATGCGAGAGCTTCACGTTGCCCTCCTGCCGCTGCATGATGGCGCCGGGAACGATCACTTCGCTCAGCGTGCGCACTTCCTCCTTTTCGTCGAACTTGCCCCAGGCCAGGCCGCGGGGATCGACGTAGCCCTGCACGAAGATGATCAGCGTGTCGGCCGCGCCGTAGCAGCTGTCGAGCATCGGCACGAGCATGCGGTCGATCGCGGCGTACAGGTCGCCGAACCAGCGGTCCACCCGCTCGGCCGCGGTATCGTAGTCGTAGTCCGAGGTGTCGATGAAGTTCGCGGTGGGCAGCTCGGTGCCCCCGGCGATGCGCCCGCGCAGACGCGCCAGCTCGGCGGTGGTGTTGGGGTACCAGTAGCCGGTGACGAAGAAGGGAATCGAATCGGTGACGACGTGGAAGGCGGGCAGCGTCAGCCGCTGCAGGTCGATGGCGATGCGCACCCCCTCGCCGATATTGTCGGGCATGGGTGTCGTGAATTCGGCTCCGCCGAAATTCTGGTAGCAGTTCTTCGAGGTCGGACGCACGGCGTAGTTCGTGCCCACGTCGAGGCACTGCATGCGCAGAATTCCATCGATGCCGGTGACGTCCTTGACGACCACCTCGCCCGTGGTGGTCGCGACGATCTCGAGTGCGACGCCCGCGCCCGGCGTGGCGCGCATCGCCTCCCCTCCCGCATCCGTCAATCGCACGACCACTTCGAGCGGCACGCAGTATTTCATCTCCGCGAACCAGATGTCGTAGCCGCCTGCGCCGCCCGGACGGTTCGAGGCGAACAGCAGATTCATCCGGTCAGATGAGAGGAATGGGAAAACGTCGTCGTGCGAGGAATTGTAGGGCGCGCCGAGACGTTCGGGCTGCGACCATCCGCCCTCGAGCGGATGGCTGCGCACGATCTCGAAACCGGCCTCGGGCCAGCGCTTCGTCGCGAAATACAGCGCGCCGTCGCTGCCGAAATGCGGCGAGATCTCGGCAGTGCCGGAATTGACGGGCGCCGGAAGGAGCGTCGGCACACTCCAGGTACCGCCCTCACCGCGTCGCGCGATCCACAGCTGCGGCGCGCGGCGGCCGGTGTCCTTCACCGAGGGCTCGGCGGCGATGCGGTCGCTCGCAAAGATGATCGTGCCGCCGTCTGGTGAAATTGCGGGATGCGCGTCCCACCACGGTGAGTTGAGCGCGGCGACGGACATCGCATCCTCCGAGGTGACGGCCGGCCAGGGCAGCTCGTAGAGATCCGCGCCCCCGTCGCCGGCGATGCGATAGGTGCCGCTGACAAAGAGGCGTCCCGCATGCGCGTCGATGGCGACGGCACCGGTGTTGACGCGGTCGAGCACGGGCGGATGGAAGAGCGCGGCTGTCGTCCACTCCCCCGCCCGGTCGAGTTCCAGTCCAGCCGTCGGCGCGCCGGCAGCTGCGGTCGGCACCATGCGCGTCACGGAATAGACGGCTTCGCCGTACAGGAATTCCGGCGAAAGCACGCGCGAGCGCTCGTACTGGCTGCGCGTCGAGGTGACGAGCACCGACGAACCGTCCGCCAGCAGCACGGGCGCAAATTCGTCCTGTGCCGAGTTGAGCACCGACGCGTTGACCGCAGCCCCGACGCCCGGAGTCGGCGGGGGTGCGCTGTCCACTGCCCGGTCGCCTCCCCCGCATCCGATCAGCAGGAAGAGGCTCACGACGATGGGAAAATTGGAATATCGCATCGCTCACTCCTTGATCATGGGGAAGAGAACGTCGAGACAGAGCTTGAATTTTCCGTCGGGATCGACGCTGATCTCGCGCACACGGATGCAGGCGTAGAACGTGACTCCGTTGCGCACGACCTGCACACTGTAGACGGCGCGGAACTGCAGCGTGGCCGCGCCCGGCGGATCGAACGCGCCGGAGGTGATGCTCCGGTATTCGCCCGCACTCCAGCCATTCCGCGCCTTCGACATGTCGTCGAAATTGAACTGCGATTCGGAAATGCCGCTCTTGATCAGTTTCCACCCGCTCCTGAACCGCACGTCGGCGGAGATGCCCGTCAGCACGCTCATCACGGCGACGTCCGAATCCTGATTGTTGACGGGATCCGCGTCGTAATGATCCTCGCCCTTGCCTTCGACGGGCGTGAAGTTGTAGCCGTAATTTCCGTTCTGATCCCACTGGTAGATGCAGCGCGAGAACTGCGCGGGCAGTGTATCGACGCGCACCTTCACGGTGACGGTCTGCAGCGCGCCGCAGTTGCGTATCCGCACCGGGAGCTGATGGTCTATCACCGCCGGCTGACCGTGGCCGTTCGGCCACACGACTGCATCGGCGGCTTCGAAACGCACGTCGAAACAGGCGCTGCCGCCGGGTGCGATGAAGACCTCGGACGGCGTGAGCGCAAAGCCCGGCGTCGCTGGATGATTCTCGCCTATGACCAGCGTGCCGCATTTGCCGATGTTCTCCAGGCAGATGCGCCCGCTGCCGGTTTCATAGATGCGGACGCGCTCGAGCGCGTAATCCCAGGTCCTGTCACCCGTGGGAGTGAAGCGTGTGCTGACCAGGCGGCAGTCGGGTCCGCAGCCCTGTCCGCGGAGGATAACCATCGTGGTGCATGCCTTGTTCTCGGCCGAAATCCAGTGCTCGACGAGGATGGTGTCCTGCACCAGTGAGTAATCGCCGGGCGCGGGAATGAAGGTGTACGTGCGCGAATAGCCCTCGCCCGCCTGCAGTGTGACGTCGTCGATGGGCGGTACGCCGAAGCGTTGAGGCTGCGTCGCAGCCTTGATCATGTTGTCGACACGTGTGAAGCCGCAGAGATTGCGCGGCAGCTCGACGCTGCGCGTGCCCTTCGCCTGCGTCGGCGAAGCCTCGACCGTGCCGAAGTCCACGACGATGACCTCCTCGGGACAGGCGCACACGTTGCAGTTGCGCGCATCGACCTCGACGACGACGATGAGCGTCGCGGAAGTGGAATTCGGGCCCGTGCCGTTGAAGGTGAAGACCGTGCGCTCGACGCCACTGTCGGCGGGCGTGGCTACGGCGCGCACGATGAAGCGTCCCCGTGGGGGAATGGTGAACGGCCTCGCGGTGATCACGCTGCCGTCGGGCGCGAGGAGGACGAGGTGCAGCGCTGACGTCGCGGCGGGACCCGTCAACGTGAAGGTCAGCGCTTCGTCACAGCTGCTTTCGAAGGTGTACTGCGTCGAGTCGGTGAAACGCTCGCCCGTGCGCAGCGGCGCGCAGACGTCGGCGATGCGCAGGATACGCTCGACCGTTTCGCCGCAGGGCAGGAGTTCCGTCGCGAGTCGGACGACGAGCACCGTGTCGCGGCAGAGCAGATTCGCATCCACGAATGTCGTCCCCGTCGCGTTGCTGCCGACGATGAAGCGGAAAGCGCGACCCGTGGTCGGGATCTCCGCGGCGAAGCGCGCGTTGCCCGAGCCGTCGGTCACCAGCGCGTCGAGCAGCCGCGTCGCCGCGTTCGCCTCGAGCGCGTGCATCTCGACGGGAACGAGTTCGATCGACTGTCCCGCCGCATCCTGCACCTGCACGGTGACCTGACGCTGCGTGACGGGCGGCGTCTCGGTCGGTGTCTGGCACGAGAGCAGGCCAAGGACGAGGATGAGCGTGACGGGAAGAATGCCGCGTCCGCGGAAAATGAGATATATGGTATCCATGATGTATCTCCTCGCCTAGAATGTAACGCCGGCGCGCAGCAGCACGCCGTGGCTTTCGTTGTAGAACACCGCATCCGTGGGTACCGGCTCGTCGGAGCAGTCGCAGGGCACCCGCGTGGGGAGCTGCAGGTAGCGGTAGCCGAGGTCCACCGAGAGGTCGATCCACCGCGCGAGCGGCAGGTCGACGCCCGCGCCGACGCCGAAGATCTTCGGGGCCTGTTCGATCACGAAGGCCGCTGTGGGCGCCTCCTCGGACTGGTCGTCGAACACCGTGCCGAGCTGCGCGTACAGGAAGGGCGCGAAGCAGCGGGCGCCGAGCTGGTAGCGCGCGTGGAGGAACACGGGAAAGCGGTTTATCTCGCGGGACGAGAAGTACGAGGCGCCGAGACCGAAATCCCCCCGCAATCTCGGGCCCGAAGGCCAGCTGGTCGATGCCGATCGCGTTCTCTGATTCGTCCTCACCCGCGTAGTATCCCCAGCCGCGCAGTTCCGCGAAGTACCACTGCAGCTCGCGCTGCCGGTCGTCGCAGGGATAGACCACGTCGATGGGATTGTATTCCGGCGGCAGGAAGCTGCGCGCGTGCGACTCGATGACCAGCACTTCCGAGGGCAGCTTGCGCACGATCGTGCCGTCGCGTGACTTGATCACGTAGCGCTCGTACGCTCCCTCCTCGTGCTCGTACGAGACCTCGACGTCGCGGATCACCGTGCCGTCATTCAGCCGCACGACCGTGTCATAGTAAATGACTTCAGCGTCCTTTTCTTCCTGCTGCGCGAACGCGGGCCAGGCGCACGCGATCAGCAGCAGCGCGATCGTGACGATGCGTGATTTCATGGATACGGCTCCGGTGTTGAATTGAAGAAAAATACAGCGGAGACCGATAATATGCCAGTTATTCTTCCTTCCCGCGTTTGAGGAGTTTCTTCGCGACGGATTTCCCTTCTTCCAACCAGGCTTTCGCGCGCTCCTCGATGAACTCGTGCCCGAGCTGGATGCCCGCGAGCTGGTAGATGAAGAGCGCCTCGCCGATGGCGGAAGTGAATGCGAAGGCCACGCCGCCCTTGATGATGGGTCCCGCGCCAGGCGCCTTGCCGACGAGATTCGTTGCGGTGACTTCGGCGAGCTTGGCCAGTCCGAGAACGATCCCGAACTCGGGAACGACCTGCAGAGGCTGCACGCGGCGGCCGCCGAGCGCGACGAGTTCGAACATCATCTTGATTTCATTGGTGGTGAGCACCACGAAATCCGACAGCGCCTCGGCGGGGACGGTAAGCACCTGGCCGGGATTCGGGACGAGATTGGGCGCGGCGGTGAAGAGCGCCCACCCTGCGTTCTGCATCGCGGTGGCACGGATCTCCATGCGCGCGTGCGCCGCACGGAAGGCCGGGAAGCAATGGCTGAGCGCGAAGCGCAGCTCGGCGTGCGATTCGAGGATCTCCTCGGCCAGCTCGACGCCCCCGCCGGCCTCGTACACGCGCAGTTCGGCGGCGTACGGTGCGAGCAGCGATGCCCAGCGCGGCGGTGTCATGCAGAACAGCGCCTGCCGAAGCACGGCGCGGTCTTCGTCGGCCAGCGCGGCGATGTCGCCCGCGTCGCCGATCACGATCGTACGCAGGCGCCGGCGCATACGCGCCGCGTCGGTCACGGGACGCGACGCGTCGGCCGATGCCCATTTCAGCAGCAGCGGATAATCCAGCGCTTCGAGCCACAACCGCATGGCCGCGACCTCGCCCTTCGTCCCCGCGAGCGCGATGGTGAAGCTGCGTCCCGCCAGTTCGTTGAGCTGCTGGTAGTTGATGTGCTTGAGTTCCTCCCAGATGCGGGAAAGCACGCTGTCCTTGATTTTCGGTACGCTAGGCATCGGTTTGTCGCGAAGTGAATACGTGCAAGGATACGGACGTGCCGTGAAAGATGCCAGCAGTCTGAACCTGGTAGAGGTGCATCTTCGGGTCTCACGGGAAGCGAAGAGTAACCACGGATTACACGGATTACACAGATTGAATTTTTCGTGCGCTTACCCGTGGCGCAGTGCGATGTCATTCAATCGCGACGGGGATACCGGATATCCATTCGAGACGCGTTCCAGTAATTCAATCTGTGTAATCCGTGTAATCCGTGGTTACTCTTTTTATATTCCGTAATCAATTTTCACGAGGAGGCCGACCATGGCCGACACCATCCGATTCGTACGCAATTACACCGATCACAGCACCGACAAGGGTTTTCAATTCGAGTTCTTCTGCGACCGCTGCGGCACGGGACATCGCACGCGCTTCGACGCATCGGTCTCGGGTACGGTGTCGGGACTGCTCGATACGGCCGGTGGATTGTTAGGCGGACTCTTCGGATCGGCAGCGCGGATCGGCGACAGCGTGCGTTCGGTCGCGTGGGAGAAAGGGCACGACGCGGCGTTCGAGAAAGCGGTCGAGGAAGTGAAGCCGGAATTCCTCCAGTGTCCGCACTTCTCGAAATGGGTCTGTCGCGACACCTGCTTCAACGACCGCAAGGGACTCTGCAAGGAATGCGCGCCCGATCTCGGCGTCGAGATGGCCGCCGCGCAGATGAGCCGCTCGCGCGAGGAAATCTGGGCGCACGCCGCGATGGAAGAAAAGGACAAAAAGCTCGGCACGGAAGTATGGCGCGAGGGCATCCGCGCGACCTGTCCGCAATGCAAGGCACCACTCAACCAGAACGTCAAGTTCTGTCCTGAATGCGGGGCCAGCACCAAGAGCGAGGCCTTCTGCACCAAGTGCGGCGCGAAGATGGGCGCCGGTGCGAAATTCTGCGGGGAATGCGGGGAAAAAAGAGCGGAGTAGTCAGAGGCTGCGGAGAAAAGTAGTACCGCAGCGGCGCACAGTGGCCTGAGGATTTGTCCGATTGCACTATCCCGAATGTCCGTCGGTTGGAACCGACATGCATCCGAATGTCTGTCGGATTTTTCCTCTTTGCGCTTCTGCGTGCTTCAGCGGAAAAATTATTCTCTGTATCCTCCTTGCCCTGCCTCCCTCACTCCTCCTTATCCTTGAGTTCGAAGATCATATACTTCGCCTCCTCCGAGTACGGCTCGTGCCCGTATCCGCCCCAGGCCTGCGTGATGCGCAGTCCGGCGCGGTCAGCCAGATTCTCGAATTCCGTACGCGTGAAGATATGGTAGCGCGGCGTGAAGATACGCTTGCGATGCATGTCGCCGTCGACGTCGTACTCCTCGTAGATCTGGTAGCTCATTCCGGTGTGCGTCACGGGGTCGAATTTCCGGGCGAACCAGAACAGCAGGCGGTTGCCGTTGGGGAGGATTTCGTCCGCCATCAGACGGGGATAATTGACATCGCCGCCGATATGCGACGACGGGTGATGGAGCGTGACGATGAGGCGTCCGCCGGTCGCGAGATGCGCACGCACGCGGCCCAGCGCCGCGACGACATCCACCGGATCACTCAGCTCCTCGAGCGATTGGAATGCGATGATGGCCATCGGGAAGCTGCGCCCGAGTTTGAAATCGCGCATGTCGGCGTGCACGGTCTCCACAATGATTCCTTCGGCCGCGGCTTTCTTGCGGAGATGGTTCAGCAGTCCGTATGAGATGTCCACCGCCGTGACGCGCTTGCCCGCGCGCGCGAGCGGGAGGGACACGCGCCCCGTGCCCGCGGTGACTTCGAGTACTTCGTCCACTCCCCGGCATTCCTGGCTCCAGAATTCGAGATCGTAATCAGTCCGCACATAGTGGTCGTACAGATCGGCCACCCGGTCGTATGAGTTGTATTTTCCCATGGTCGCATGCCCTGTGGTTGCTCTTACTTGACCTTTTCGCACTGGATGTCCGCGGAATCCCCCACCCCGTACTGCTGGGCCTTGCCGTATTTCTTCCCGCTATACGGCTGTTCGAAGGAGACCTGGAACATGCGGCAGCCACCGTCGGGTTTTTTTACAACGACGGTGGTGTTGATGGTGCGCGAGACGATGGCGCCCGAGATGGGATGGCGCTGGATGGTCCATTCACGGTCGGTGATGATGACCTTGAGCACCTTTTCCTTCCAGTCCTTCAGCGCGGCCTTGCATTCGTTCTCCAGCTTGGGATCGTTCATCGCGGCGTTCGGCAGTCCGACGGAAGCGAGTTTTTTATCGCCGAGCTGTCTGTTCACCTCGCGCACACGGTCGAGTCCCGTCGTGCAATCGAGCTGGAATTCACCTTCGGCGAGCACGTTCAGGTGTCCGTCGAGCGACTGCAGTTTCACGGAATGTTTGCGCGGGGACAGCTCGCTGATCGCCTTCGTGAATATCGCCGCGCCGCGTGTCGTGCTCACGGCCGGATCGGGAATGACCTCCGCGATCAACCATGCGTTGGCGGCTCCGTCGGCGGGCATCTTGAAGTCGTACCCCGCCTTCTCGTTGCCGTCGACGAACAGTTTCATGTACCCGTGATTCGAACCGCGGGTGAGTTCCTCGAACGTGCCTTTCAGGTAGTAGACGCCGTAGATGTTGTCATTGGTGGTGAAGCTCGTGCGCATCGCGGCGGGGTTCTCGCTTCCGGGCACGATGGGTTCGGAAGAGAAGATCACCTTGCCCGCATTCTCCCGGGCGAAGGAGCCTGCGTACACCGCGTCGCGCGCGGCGCCCATGCTCGCGACCGCCGCCTGTGCATCCGCGCGCAGCGTCTGCACCTCGGGGTGTCCGGGCGTGACGAGCAGAATGCCGTCGGCGACGAGCACGGCGGACTCCGCCGCTTCCAGAGCGGCTCCGGCGCGGGACGCTCCCTTCGCTTTTTCAGCGTAAGCGATCTCGATCGCGTTGTTGATTTCGGGGATGAGGTACTGCTTGGTCAGGTTCGCGAAATGCGACGGGAACTGCTCCATCACCTGTTCATAGGAGAACTGCTCACGCTCGCGCGCGTCCGGCTTCATTGCGACCGCCTGCTCGACGCGCTGCCGCTGGGTCGCGTAATCCACTTCCCTGCAGGTGTTGTAGAATTCCTCCGCGTTGGATTTGCCGGCGAATTGTCCCTGGTAGACGCTGCGGATGTTCATCAGCGGACGAACCGCCGATGCAGCCCTGGAGATAATCTCCTCCGGCGCTTCGCCGCCGGGGAGGGTCTTTTGCGTCTCCTCGCCCGTCGTGGACCTGACGGCTTTTTCCACTTTCTTCTTGATGCTCGAGGGATCGAATTGTGCGGAAGCGAGTCCCGAAAACGCGACCAGCAGAATGATCGCCAGTGCTGCCGCCATCGTGCGATGACAATGTGCTGCGAAATGCATGAGGTGCTCCATGATTTGTCCCGGTGGTGGGCTCTATGTAAGAATTTTCGCTCTGAATGTCAACTGTTCGTGCGTTCCGCCCGCCGGAGGCGCGCTCGATCGTCGCGAAAAAGATCGATTCGCAATGCGGGGAAAAGCGGAGACACTTGACATCCTGAATATTATTTCCTATTTACCGTGCAAATAGTTGATGACCGCACCTTTCCCCTCCTCTGGCAGCACCCCCGCGCAACTCCGCGCATCGCAGTACGTGAGGCGGCGCTTTCCGTCGCACATTAAAGATTTCCGCACCTTATAGTTGGCTGTACGCAACAGACTCCGAATGCTCCGGGCGTTCGCTTCATGCGTCATGCCGCACGCACACCTCTCCGAGCTTTCTGTCGCGCCCGTATTCGGATGATCTACATCCGTAATCCTGCGTCCTGTTACGGAATCCCTTTCCGTTCCATCCATAGAGGCCTGTACCATGAGAACATTTCCCCTCTTCATCTGCGCCTGTGCATTCGCTTGCGTATCGTGCGGTGACGCGTCGCGCGAAGACAGCGCGCCGATCGAATCGGAGAAGAACCTGGATGTCTATGCCGCCAAGGTCGCCGACTTTCCGGCGATGACGCCCGACGCCTACGCGCCATGGGCGCGCATGCGCGGCGACGCCTTCCCGTCCATTCATCCCGAAGACGCACCGAAGGCATCGGAGATCGACATCCCGCCCTTCCCCGGCTCCCATATCATCCGCAGCGGCACGATCGGCGACGGCGCGGCGGCGCTGAACTTCGTCACCCTGATCTGCGAGGACTCCTACGAGGCAGTAATCGGCTTCTACAAGGAACGCCTGGTGAAGGGACGCGGCTGGACCTACGAGGACCAGTACAACGTGTTCCAGCCCGGGAAAGGCAACGAGTTCATCCTGCTCAACACGCCCTTCGTCAGCGTGATGGACATCAACCCCGAGGCGTCGGAAGTGCAGGACGTCGACCCGGGATTCCTCGAACACTTTCGAACGAGGATACAGGTCACGTACCGACTGAAGAAATGAGTGCATTGGAACATCGACACATTGGAACGTTGGAGGTGGCCGAGCCAACGGCTCGGTCACCCAACCGGAAACCGAATCAACCAGGATGACGTAGGGCCGAGCCAACGGCTCGGCCAAATTCGAACATTGAACATTGAACATTCGAACATTGGAGCATTCGAACACTGGAATATTGGACCACTGGAACATTGGGCATTACATAATTGGAGGTTGATGCATGGCTGACACTGTTCCGTCGGAGGGCAGGCGGAGTACGCTGAAGACGTTGCTGGGAGGAAGCGCGGCGGCGCTGGGGATCGCGGTGCTGTACCCGGTCGTGGCGTACCTGAAACCGCCGGAGGTGACCGGGGAGGAGGTGACGAGTGTTCTGGTGGGCAAGGTCGATGACTTCGCACCGGGATCGGGGACGCTGTTCAGATTCGGCAACAAGCCGGGGCTGCTGCTGCGATTCCCGAATGGCGATTTCAAGGCGTTTTCCGCGACCTGCACGCATCTCGACTGCACGGTGCAGTATCGGGAAGACATGGGTCTGATCTGGTGCGCCTGCCACAACGGCAAGTATGACCTGAACGGCAAGAACATCGAAGGACCGCCGCCACGGCCTCTCGACGCTTTCGCGGTGATCGTCAAGGGCGGCGAAGTATTCGTCACGCAAAGCTGACAATCCGGAGCCGCAGATGAAATCCATCTATACATCGCTGTCCTCCTGGGTGGAGGAACGCGTGGACCTGTCGGGCGTCAAGGCGTTCATCGCACACAAGACCGTGCCCCGGCACCGGCATTCCTTCTGGTACTATTTCGGGGGCGTGACGCTGTTCCTCTTCATCGTCCAGGTTATTTCGGGCATTCTGCTCCTGTTTTACTACCGCCCCGGCGCCGACACGGCCTTCGAGAGCATCCGCTTCCTGATGACGAAGGTGCAGTTCGGCTGGCTGATGCGGTCGGTGCACAGCTGGTCGGCCAATTTGATGGTGCTCGCCGCCGCGATACATATGTTCAGCGTGTACCTGACCAAAGCCTACCGGAAGCCGCGGGAGATGACGTGGATATCGGGCATGCTGCTCTTTTTCCTTGCGCTCGCATTCGGCTTCAGCGGCTACCTGCTGCCGTGGAACGAACTCGCGTTCTTCGCCACCAAGGTCGGCACCGACATCGCGGGATCCGTGCCGCTCGTGGGCGAACCGATCATGGAACTGCTGCGGGGCAGTCCGGACGTCGGCGGCGCCACGCTCTCCCGCTTCTTCGGCTTCCATGTCGCGCTCTTCCCCGCGATCTTCACTGTCCTGCTCACCCTGCACCTGCTGCTCGTGCAGAAGCAGGGCATGAGTTCGCCGATCGGAGCCGCGGAACATGGCGACGGGAAGCCCATGCCGTTCTTTCCCAACTTCGTGCTGCGCGACCTGCTGCTCTGGCTGATCGTGCTCAACATCCTCGCGATTCTCGCGGTGTTCTTTCCGTGGGAACTCGGGATCAAGGCCGATCCCTTCGCACCGGCGCCCGCGGGCATTCTCCCCGAATGGTATTTCCTCTTCATGTTCCAGATCCTCAAGCTGCTGCCCGCGCATGTCTGGTTCATAGAGGGCGAGGTCTTCGGCATCCTGTTCTTCGGGATCGCGGGACTGCTCTGGGTGCTGGTTCCCTTCTTCGACCGCGCGTCGAATCGCGGCGAGCGCAGCCGTATGTTCAGCTACCTCGGAATACTCGTCATCTGCTTTATCCTGTTCTTCACCATTCTCGGCTGGGTGATGCGATGAAAACGAAAATCCTTCCACTACTCGCCGCGCTCGTGTTCCTGATTCCAGCACCGTCGCGTGCGCAGTCCGAGGACCAGTGTATCGCCTGTCACGACGGAATCGACGACGCGCCATCGGCCGCGTTCCGAACCGACGTGCATCGCGCCGCCGGCGTTTCCTGCGCCGACTGTCACGGCGGCGACCGCCGCAGCGACGACATGGAGACGGCGATGAGCAAGAGCAAGGGTTTCCTTGGCGTACCGAAAGGCAAGGCCATCTCCGACGCCTGCGGCAGATGCCACGACGACGAACAGCGCATGCGCAAGGCGGGATTCAAGGGTGAAACCGGACAGCTGAAATCGCTGCGCGCCAGCGCGCACAGCTTCGGTCCCAAAGCCACCGACGAGCTGATCCTGCAGTGCAGCAGCTGCCACGGTGCGCATTGTATCCGCCGCCATGGCGATCCTGCCTCGCCGGTCTCGCCACTGCGGGTGGTCGCTCTGTGCGCGTCCTGCCACAGCAGCCCCGATTTCATGCGCCGCTACAATCCGTCACTCGCCACGGACCAGCTCGCGAAATACCGCACCAGCGTGCACGGGACGAAGAACGCCGCGGGCGATAGCCGCACCGCGACCTGCGCGGACTGCCATACGGGACACAGCATCAAATCCGCGAAAGAGACGACCTCCAGCGTCTACGCCTTCAACATCCCCGAGACCTGCGGCCGCTGCCACAGCGACGCCGCGCGGATGCAGCCCTACGGAATTCCGACAACACAGGTCCGCGATTACAGGAGCAGCGTGCACGGCGTGGCGCTGCTCGAGAGGCGCGATGCGAGCGCGCCCTCGTGCAACGACTGTCACGGCAACCACGGCGCGGCGCCGCCGAACGTGGCGTCCATTTCGAATGTCTGCGGCACCTGCCACGCGCTGAACGCGGAGCTGTTCCGTCAGAGCCGGCATCAGAAGGAATTCGAGCGCCTGGGCAAGCCCGAATGCGAGACCTGTCACGGAAACCACGCGGTGAAACCCGCGACGCAGCAGATGTTCGCCTTCGACGCCGGCGGCGTCTGCGGCGACTGCCACGGACCCGACCGCGGACCCGAAGGCTACAAGGCCGCCCTCCGCATGCGCGCGATGCTCGACAGCCTGGTCGGCACCATCGGACTGGCCGAGCGGCGCATTCACGAGGCCGAGCAGAAGGGCATGGAAGTGGACGACATCCTCTTCGCCCTGCGTGATGCGAAGCAGGCGCGACTGCAGGCGCGCACCGCGGTGCACGCCTTCGACCTGAAGGCATTCAGCGAGGTACTCGATCCCGGACTCCGCATCGCCGGGACCTCGCTGGAGGAGGCCAATGCCGCCAACGACGAGTACTACTACCGTCGCATAGGCCTGGCAGTGGTGACGCTGATCATCACCGTGACTATCGTCCTGCTGTTTTTCTTCATCCGCCGCATCGAGAGAGAGCAGCCGGCGGTGTAACGCCGCGACGCGACCAGACACGAACCGGAAGGACGAACTCGAGAACATTATTCCAGGAGGACAGGCAATGCCGACTGCATACCAGGGTTCAGAGGATGAACGCATCCTCAATACGCTCGCCGCTTTTGACCGGAGGCTGCAGGCCATCGAGGAGCGCCTGCAGATGCCTATGCAATCCGCCGCGTCGAACGAAGCGGCCGCCGCGCCGCGGCCCGCCGTTCGCGAATCGCTCGAATACAAAATCGGCAGGAACTGGCTTCCGAAGCTCGGCGTGATCGTGCTCACGACAGGTGTCGCCTTCCTGCTCACGCTGCCGCTGCATGTGCTGCCCGCACCGGTGGCGAACACACTCGGGTATGCGATCGCCGGCGTGCTGCTGCTGCTTTCACGGTACTGGGCGAAAACGCTCGTCCAGTTCTCGCACTACATGACGGGTGGTGCGATGCTCATCCTGCTTTTCTCCACCATGCGCCTGCATTATTTCGGCGAGAATCCCGTAATCGCCGACGGCACGGTGACCTTCGTCCTCCTGCTCCTCATCACCGCCGTCAACCTCTTCCTCTCGCTGCGTACACGGTCCCTGTACCTTGCCGCGCTCAGCATCGCGATGGGCGCAGTCGCCGCGTTGTCCGCGCCCTCGCCGTGGCTTGTGTTGTTCGGCAATCTCACCGTGGCCGCAGCCGCGGTCTTCGTTTCGCAGCGTTTCGCGTGGCCGCTCCTCCTGCCCGTCGGCATCGTCGTCGTGACCTTCACGCATTTCCTCTGGGGTATCAACAATCCCTTCTACAGCGGCACGGCCTCGTTCGTCACCGAGCCCTTCGCGCATTTCACTTTCATCCTGCTCTACGCACCGCTGTTCGGACTTGCGGCGTGGCGGAACATGGCTCCGGGCGAGGAAACCGGCGCGCGGATTCTCACCGCGCTGCTCAACACCGCGATGCCCTTCCTCCTGCTTTTCGGACTCTCGGTCGCCGCGGCCCCGGATGCCGTCGGCGGGCTCCATCTCGCGCTGGCCGCGATCTTCCTCGCGCTCGCGCAGGCACACTGGATCCGCGCCGCCGCGCGCTACGCGACCTTCTTTTACACCATGGCCGGGAATCTCGCGCTGAGCGTCGCCATCTTCAGCAGCTTCGCCATTCCCTCCGCCTTTCTGTGGCTCTGCCTGCAGAGTTTCCTGGTGATTTCTCTCGCGATCTGGTTCCGCTCCCGTTTCATCGTCGTGACGAACTTCGGGATTTTCCTCGCGATCCTGATCACCTACCTGATTGTCGCCCCCGACATCGACGGCATCCTCATGGTGTTCGGCGTCGTCGCGCTGATGAGCGCGCGCATCATGAACTGGCAGCGCGACCGGCTCGAGCTGAAGGCCGACGCGCTGCGCAGCTCTTACCTGCTCACCGCGCTCTTCGTCATCCCCTACGCGCTGCTGCATCTGCTCCCGGGAGTGTGGGTCAGCCTTTCCTGGGCGGGCGTCGCGCTTGCCTACTACGCGCTCAGCAAGCTGCTCGCCAACCTCAAGTACCGCTGGATGGCCGTCGCCACGCTCCTCATGGCGGTGCTCCACCTCATGATCGTCGGCACGACGTCATTCGAACCGACATACAGGATCATCTCGTTCATGGCGCTTGGTGTGGTGTTGCTCGGGGTTTCGCTGTGGTACTACAAGACGACGGGGAAGGAAAAAAACGGCGAGACGGAGGAACACGCCGCGGTGTGATGACGGGAGACGAGCATTCGAGCATTGGAACATCCGAACATTGGAAGATGGCCGAGCCAACGGCTCGGCCACATGGGTAAACACCAACACCCCGACGAGCATTCGACATTCGAGAATTCGACATTCGAGCATTGGAACATTGGAGCATTCGAATGTAGGATGTCCAATCCTCGAATTCCCGGTAATTCCCTCACCTCACGATCGTCATCGTCCGCGTCTTCCTCTCGCCCTCCGCATCCAGCGCGATCACGTACGTGCCCGTCCTCAGCGCCTTCGCGTCGAAGTGCAGCGTGTGCGTTCCCACCGGGAGCGTCTGGTCGACGACCGTGGCGGTTCGTCTTCCGAGCATGTCGTAGATCGCCACGCGCGCGTGTCCTTCGCGCGGCGTGTCGAAGCGGATGGTCGCTCCGCTCGTGCTTCCGGCACTGATGGGATTGGGGTAGATGGCGTGAAGCGCGATGGATGATGGTCGTGTCGCGTCGCTGGTCACACCGAGGAGACGCGGTCTGGCGAGGATGTACACGTCGCGGTTGCTGACGGGAATCCGGGGTGTGATGGTGTACATGTCTCCGTCTTCGAACATCGGCGCGGTGGTGTCGCGCATCGCCCAGACCGAGTAAAGAATATCAAGTGTCGCGATCGTTCCAGGCAGTGTCGTGGTCAATAGCGGATCGAAGAACTTCGCATCGGGTGTGTCGCTGTAATCATCGGCAAAGACGAGAAGGATCTCGTGGTCATTCGGGTCCGTTGTGGGCATGTAGCTGCTGTCGCATCCGGGGCGTGTGAACTGCTCGATGAAACCGAGCATGAGCTGCCGAGGGTGCGCGGTGTCGCTCATGTCGTATGCGCGGAGCGGAACGTCGTAGTAACCGGAGTAGGAGTAACTTTTCGGCCTTGCACCGCGCGGGTACAGCATGGCTTTCTGTCCGTCCACACGGTCGAACACCAACCGGACGGGTACGAGATCGTAATGCCTGAGGCGTGAGGCAAAGTAGCTCTCGTCTCCGCAGTCGAGGTTTCCCTCGAACAGCGTGAACCATGCGCGCTCGGGACTGGAGAATACGCTGCTCGCGTCGTACGCGAATGTACCGGACCTTTCACCCCAGCTTTCATATACTGTCTCGTCGGTCGCCGTGCCGATATT
>CAZWNO010000085.1:0-17593 GCA_964635845.1 uncultured Chromatiales bacterium | reverse complement strand
CAAGTACCGCTACCTCGACCTGCGCCGGCCGGTGCTGCAGAAGAATTTCCTGCTCCGCCACAAGGTGTACCAGGTCGCGCACCGTTATTTCGACGCGCATGATTTCATCGAAGTCGAGACCCCCGTGCTCATGAAGAGCACGCCCGAGGGCGCGCGCGACTATCTCGTTCCCAGCCGCGTGCATCCGGGCAGGTTCTACGCCCTCCCGCAATCGCCGCAGACCTACAAGCAGCTCCTGATGGTGGCAGGCTTCGACCGCTACATGCAGATCGTCAAGTGCTTTCGCGACGAGGACCTCCGCGCCGACCGTCAGCCCGAATTCACCCAGATCGATCTGGAGATGTCATTCATCACTGCCGAGGACATCTACACCCTCATCGAGGGATTCGCGCGGCAGCTGCTGCACGACACCATCGGCCATGAACTGGAACTCCCCATCCCGCGGCTCGATTACTTCGAGGCCCTGGAGCGCTACGGATCGGACAAGCCGGACCTGCGCTTCGGCATGGAACTGGTCACGCTCAACGAATTGCTGGCCGGATCGGAGTTCAAGGTCTTTTCCTCCGCGCTCGAGAACACAGGCATCGTCTCCGCCATCAATGTGAAGGGCCGGGCGGAGGAATTCAGCCGCAGGAAACTCGACGAGCTGACCGAGCGCGCGAAGGCGCTGGGACTCGGCGGACTGGCATGGATGAAATTCGCGGACGGCGGCGTCAATTCGCCCATCGCGAAATTCCTCGACGAGCGGCAGCTCGCCGGCATTCGTGCGGCAATGGCGGCGGAGGAGGGCGACCTCATCCTCATCGCCGCGGACACGCGCCGCAAGCGCGCGCTTGAGGCGCTGGGCACCATCCGTCTCGAACTCGCGCGGGAACTCGACCTGATCGACCGCACGGCGCACCGCCTGCTGTGGGTGACGGACTTCCCGCTGTTCCAGTGGGACGACGAGGAGAAGCGATTCTATGCCGAGCATCACCCCTTCACCTCGCCCCTGGCGGCAGACCTTCCGCTGCTCGACAGCGATCCCGCCGCGGCGCGGGCCGATTGCTACGACCTGGTGTGGAACGGCAACGAGGTGGGCAGCGGCAGCATCCGTATCCACGACGGCGCGCTGCAGTCGAAAATCTTCGCGATCCTCGGCCTGACACGGGAGGAGATCGAGGAGAAATTCGGCTTCCTGATCAACGCCTTCCGCTACGGCGCTCCGCCGCACGGCGGTGTCGCCCTCGGACTCGACCGGATGACCACGATCCTCGCCGGACTGACCAGCATCCGCGACGTGATCGCGTTTCCGAAGACCAACAACGCGCTGTCGCTGATGGATAATGCGCCGTCCCCCGCTTCGGAGGCGCAATTGAAGGAACTGCATATCTCGCTCCGGGAGAAAGAGTAACCACAGATTACACGGATTACACAGATTGATTTTTTGTGGAAGATATATGGATTTCGCGGGCCTCCCAAGAGTAACCACAGATTACACGGATTACACAGATTGATTTTTTCGTGGAAGAGATTACACAGATTGAGTTTTTGGTGGAAGAGATGTTGACTGAGATGGATGGGAATCCGGCATGATGGATCTGATATTCTACAACATCAGCCAGCTGGTGACGGTGGCGGCGAACGGCGCCGCGCGCAAGGAAGGCGCGGCGATGCGCGAGATCGGACTGATCGAGGACGGCGCGGTGGGCGTGAAGGACGGACGCATCGCGTACGTGGGTCCCTCCGACGGCATCGACATCTCGAAGGCGGAACGCAGCATCAGCGCGTACGGAAAGACCATCCTGCCCGGCTTCATCGATTCGCACACGCATCTCGTGTTCGCCGGCGCGCGGGAGACGGAATTCGCGCGCCGCATCGCGGGCGCGACCTACGCCGAGATCGCCGCATCGGGCGGAGGCATCAACACCACGGTGAAAGCCACGCGGGCCGCGAGCAGGATCGAGCTGACCGAGTACGCCCTGCACCGGCTGGACAGCTGCCTCGGCTTCGGTTCCACGACCGTGGAGATCAAGAGCGGCTACGGCCTGGATTTCGAGAACGAAATCAAGATGCTCGAGGTCATCGACGACCTGCGCGATCTGCATGTCGTGGAGATCGTACCGACCTTTCTCGGCGCGCACACCGTCCCCTTCGATTACGCGGACCGCCGCGAGGAATATGTCGAACTCGTCCGCGAGCGCATGCTGCCCGAGGTCGCGCGGCGCGGGCTCGCGGAATACTGCGACGTCTTCGCCGAGAAGACGGCGTTCACGATCGAGGAGGCACGCGGCATCTTCATGCGCGCCCGCGAACTCGGTCTGAAGGCGCGCGTGCACGCGGACCAGATCACCGCCGGCGGCGGCGCGGAACTGGCGGCCGACGTCTTCGCCGCATCGGCCGACCACCTCGACCACATAAGCGACGCGGGCATCGCGCGCATGCGCGACAGCGGCAGCGTGGCCACGCTGCTGCCGGGCGTCTCGCTCTTTCTCGGCGAGCCTTTCCCCGACGCCCGGCGACTGATCGACGCCGGACTTGCCGTGGCCATCGCCACCGACGCGAATCCCGGTTCCTGCATGAGCGAGAACATCCAGCTCATGATGAGTCTCGCCGCGATGCGCATGCGCATGACGACGGAAGAAATCCTCACTGCCGTGACGCTCAACGCCGCCGCGGCGCTCGACCGCTCCGACACGCACGGCAGCATCGAGGAAGGCAAGCAGGCCGACCTCCTCCTGTTCGACACGCCGAATTACCACCGCATCATGTATCATTTCGGAGTGAACCATCTGAATACGGTGGTGAAAGCCGGTCGCGTGGTGATGGAGAAATCCTACGCGAACGCGTAAGAGTAACCACGGATTGCGCGGATTACACAGATTGATTGTCATGTCATCGGCCGTTTGTACTCGCGTTTCGAAGGCCGATCATCCAGACCTCCTTCCGTCCCAACGAGTCTTTTCCGATACACCAAGGAGTACGCACATGAAACAGCTTCTCTCACTCGCTCTCATAGCCGTGCTGTTCGCGGCCTGCGGACAGAAGAATGAGGCGGATACCGACGCCGCGAAGGTGATGACCGTGTCGCAGCTGCTCGAGAATCCCGAGCCGTACATCGGCAAGGAGGTCACTCTCGAGGGCACCGTCACCCATGTCTGCAAGCATGGCGGACGCCGCATCCACATCACCGACCTCGAACCGAACGTGAAGATCCGCATCGAGGCGCCCGAAGATATGCCCTCGTTCGCGCGCGAACTCGAAGGCAGTGACGTTGTCGTCAAGGCCATCCTCCGCGAGACGCGCATCGACGCGGCCTATCTCGACGAATGGGAGGCGGAAATCCGCGAGGGCATGGAGCGCGAGAACCATGATCACGCCACTCCGGCCGCCACGGGCGAAGGCGAGGATCAGGGTCATGTCGAGCCCCAGGGACTCGATGCCGTCAACGCGAAGCGCGCGGAACTGAAGGCGAGCGGGAAGGGATACATCTCGCAGTGGTACGCCGACGGCGTGAGCTACAAGATGAAGGACGGATCCGCCGTCCCGGTCGCGAAGGACGTGCCGGCCGAGGAGGAAGCCGCGGAAGAAACGCCCGCGGGAACAGACAAGTAACGCATCGCGATGAAGCTGACACAACGCATCCGCAAATGGAACCAGGCCACGCACCGCGACCTGGGTTATCTCTTTGCGGGCATGACCGTGATATACGCCCTGTCGGGCATCGCCCTCAATCATCTCGATGATTGGGATCCGAATTATCAAATCACACAGGCGGACGTCGACGTGAAGCCCTTCGCGCAGGAGGGCTTCACGCGCGCCGACGCCCTCGCCATGCTGGCGCCGCTCGGCGAGGAAGACAACTACAAGAAGCACTACTTCCCCGAGCCGGGCATTCTCAAGATCTTTCTCGACGGCGGTTCGCTGACCGCGGACGCCGCGACCGGCGAGGCGCTGCTCGAGCACGCGCGGCGCAGGTCGGTGTTCTACGAGGTGAACTACCTCCACTACAATGCGCCGAAGAACCTGTGGACCTGGTTCTCCGACATCTTCGCCGGCGCGCTGATTCTGCTCGCGATTTCGGGCCTGTTCATCCTGAAAGGTAAGAACGGCATCACGGGACGCGGCGCCTGGCTGACGGCGGCGGGACTGATCATCCCCGCCGTCTTCCTCATGCTCTACCTCTGAACCGCCGAAAGGTGACGCGCATGAACGATCCCGACACCATCCTGAAAACGACCGCGCTGACCAAGCGCTTCGGCAAGCGTCTCGCCGTGCGGGATCTCGATCTCGCGGTGCATCGCGGAGACATCTTTGGCTTCCTCGGTCCCAACGGCGCGGGGAAAAGCACGACGATCCGCATGGTGCTTTCGCTCATCGCGCCCACGTCCGGATCCGTGCAGCTCTTCGGCCGCGATGCGCGCGTGGACCGCTCGGTGCTCGCGCGCGTGGGCGGACTCGTCGAGCGCCCGGACTTCTACCTCTACCTCAGCGCGATGAAGAACATGGAAATCGTTTCCGCGCTGTACGGCAAGGTGGATCGCGGGCGCATCATGGAAGTGCTCGGGATCGTCGGTCTCGCCGACCGCGCGCAGGACCGCGTGAAAGCCTATTCGCACGGAATGAAACAGCGGCTCGGCATCGCGCAGGCGCTCATCGCCCAGCCCGAACTGCTCATTCTCGATGAACCCACCAACGGACTCGATCCGCAGGGCATGAAGGAAGTGCGCGAGTTGATACTGCGGCTGAACCGCGATCACGGCATGACGGTCTTTCTCTCGTCGCACCTGCTTAACGAGATCGAACAGGTCGCCACGCGCATGTGCATCCTGCACCGCGGTGAACTGGTCGTTCAGGGCAGCGTGCGCGAGCTGCTCAGCCGTGAACGCGTGGCGGTGCGCATACAGGCGGATCCCGTCGAGCGGGCCGCCGCCCTGCTCGAGGAAATGGACTGGGTGACGGACATTTCGCGGCAGGATGACCATCTCACCTGCACGATGGCGGAGCAGGACCTTTCACGCAGCAACACCGCAATGGTCGAAGCGGGAATCGCGGTGTCGGCCTTCGCACCGCGTCGCTCGCTCGAGGATTATTTCCTCAGTATCACCGAGCAGCCGGAGGTGCCGTCGGCATGACAGTCGCGCCACGCCAGCGTCTGCTGGCATCCGCAGGAGTTTCGCTCGTCGCGCTGATCGTCTATCTCTTGACGCTCGCACCTTCGGTTGATTTCATTGACGCGGGGGAACTCGCCACCGTCGCGCACACTTGGGGCATCGCGCATCCGACGGGCTATCCGCTGTTCACCCTGCTGGCGGGACTCTGGGCGCTGCTGCCGATCGGCAGCGGCATCTTCCGCCTCAACGTGTTCGCCGCCGTCCTCGCCGCCGTCGCCGCGGGAGTCGCCGTGCAGTTCTTCTATGAACTCCTGCGTGCGCCGAAGCTGCATCGCGCCGGGAAGGTGCAGCCCCGGAAAAAGGGAACAGGATCCGCAGCTCCGGCAAGACCTGCCGACGCCGACGAGCTCGAGAATCTGAAAGCCGCCGCGGCCGCCGGACTGCTGCTGGCCTTCGGCGGAACGTACTGGCGCACCGCGCTGTCGATCGAGGTGTACGCGCTGCACATCCTCATGCTCGCCCTCGTGCTGTGGAGCGCCGCGCGCCTCTTGTTCCTGCCCGCCGCGGATGTGCGCGTGCTGCGCCGCCGCATGATGATCACGGCGGTCCTGCTCGGACTCTCATTCTCCAATCACATGAGCACGGTGTTCCTGCTCCCCGCGCTGCTCGTGCTGCTGTTCCTGATGCATGGCCGCACGGCGGGATTCCGGAAGAGCCTCCTGTCTGCCGCGGCAGCGTTCGCCGTGGGCCTGCTGCCCTACCTCTACCTTCCGCTGCGGGCGGCCGCGCATCCCTTCCTCAACTGGGGAAATCCCGCCACGCTGGAGAATCTGATCTGGCATGTCAGCGGCAAGCAGTACAGCGTGTGGATGTTTTCCAGCGCGGAAGCGTGGGGCGGTCAATTCGCCTACGCGCTCGGGGCGTTCGGGCGCGATATGGTCTGGTTCGCGCTGCTGCCCGCGGTACTGGGACTCGCCGCCGCTTTCCGCCGCAGCTGGAAACTCGGCCTGTTCCTGCTGCTGCTCTTTCTCACCTGTCTCGTCTGGGCGGCAGGGTACGACATCCTCGATATCGATTCGTATTTCCTTCTCGGATTTTTCGTCCTCGCCGGCTGGGCGGCCCTCGGCCTGCGGCTGCTCGCGCGCTGGAGCGTGCTCCGCGGCGCGGGCATCCTGCGGGATCCGCTGCTGCTCGGAGCCATCGCACTCCTCCCGCTGCTGACGCAGTTCGACCGCGTCTCGCAACGAGGCAATTACCTGGTGGAGGACTACACACGCAACATGTACGCCTCGCTCGCGCCCGACGCCATCGTCATTTCCTTCCAGTGGGACTTCTGGGTTTCGGCATCATACTATTACCAGCGCGTGGAAGGGGAACGGCCCGACGTGATCGTGCTGGACAAGGAACTCTTCCGCCGCTCCTGGTACTTCGAGCAGCTGCGGCACAATCATCCGGATGTATACCAGGCGTCGCGCGCGGAGATCGAGGCATTCCTTCCGCATCTCGCGCTCTTCGAGCAGGGCGAGCCCTACGATGCCAACGCGATAGAATCGGCCTTCAACGCGATGATCAACAGCATCATCGACCGGGCCTACGGGAAGCGGCCCGTGTACCTGACGATCGAGATGGAGCAGCAGTTCGCTCCCGGCTACGTGCGCGTGCCCGAAGGACTCGCGTTCCGCCTGTATCGACCAGAAGATCTTCCCGATCCTGCATCGACCCGGACACCTAAGCTCAAGTACCGCCGCTTCGACAGCGACGAGCGTCTCCCGAAGGAGATGCGCAATTTCTACGCGTCGATGCTGCTCAACCGCGGGGTGTATCTTTTCGATGCGGGCCTTTTCGCAAAGGCGGATCCCGTATTGCAGCAGGCGCTGACCTTCGCACCGGGCGATGCGAGGGTGATGGAATGGATAGAGAAAAATAGGGCGGGAATGAAGGGAAGATGACAGATGGCAGATGGCAGATGGAAAGATGACAAGATGGAAAGATGACAAGATGGAAAGATGGAAAGATGGAAAGGTTGAATGATGGAGATCGTGTTCATACCGCACGGGGGAGGGCCGCTGCCGCTGCTGGGAGACGAGGGACATGCGCGGCTGGTGGAGTTTCTTCAGCGGAGCGCACTGTCGCTCGCGGCTCCTGAAGCGATACTCGTCGTCAGCGCGCACTGGGAGGAGAGACGTCCCACCGTGACCGGAAGCGCGCATCCGCCGCTGATCTATGATTATTACGGCTTCCCCCCGGAGTCGTACGCGATCACGTATCCCGCGCAGGGCTCGCCGCGGCTCGCCGCGCGCATAGCCGAAGCACTCGGGGAGGCGGGCTTGACGCCCGTCGTCGACGGGGCGCGGGGATTCGATCACGGGGTGTTCGTTCCGCTGAAGCTCATGTATCCCGCGGGCGGGATACCGGTCGTCCAGCTGTCCCTTCTGCGCGGCCTCGATCCCGCGGCGCACCTGACGATGGGACGCGCGCTTGCCCGGCTGCATGCGGAAAACCTGCTCGTCGTCGGTTCCGGATTTTCATACCATAATCTCCGCTCCTTTTTCATGCCCCCGGATCCGGGTGTCGATCGCGCCAACGACGCGTTTCAAGACTGGCTGATCGAGACCTGCTGCGATGCGTCGCTGGCGCGCGAAGAGCGTGAAGAGCGGCTGCTGCGCTGGATCGATGCGCCCTCGGCACGCCTGGTACATCCGCGCGAGGAGCATCTCCTGCCGCTGCATGTGTGTTGCGGGATGGCGGAAGGTCCGGCGGAATGCCGATTCGATGATGTCGTGCTGGGGAAGCGGGCGGTGGGATTCCACTGGAAATACTGAACCCGCGAAGCTGTGCAGATGCGGAAAGGGCGGATGAATCCATCCGCCCTTTCGCGTTTCAATCCGTCCTGCGGCCGGAATCAATCCCCGGCAGGTTTCCCGGAAACCGGATCGACGAGGAAGCTCGCGACCGCGCGGTCGATGGTGTCAAAGGTCTTGAAGACCTTGATCAGCTGCGTGATCATGAACAGGCTGTTGATCTTTTCCGTCACGTTGGCGATGCGCAGGTCACCTCCGCCGTTATTGACCGAAGCGAGCGCGGAGATGAGCGCACCGAGACCGGAGCTGTTGACC
Source organism: uncultured Chromatiales bacterium (assembly GCA_964635845.1). Taxonomy (GTDB): domain Bacteria; phylum Bacteroidota; class Ignavibacteria; order SZUA-365; family SZUA-365; genus SZUA-365. Next base: position 9,384 of record CAZWNO010000085.1, on the reverse strand, counting down.
CACTTTATCTTCGAGACATCGAGAACGATCTTCAGGAAGCCGTCGCGGACGAGATTCTTCACCTTGTCCCGGAATTCCATCGTCTCGGGCTCGCCCATCAGATTGCCCTTGAGGGCCAGGACCACGACGTCGCCTTCGATTGTTTCCTTGATCTGCATTGCCTATCTCTCCTCTGTATGGGATTATGTTGTCTTCTTCTTCTTTGCTTCGTTGACGAGGTGTGCAAATTCGCAGTTGCCCTGCCAGGTGCAGCTGCCGCAGTTCGCCGCCGTCCTCTCGACGAGGCTGAAGCAGCGGGGACAGCGATCCGTCAGAGGGTTCAGGATGTCATACCCGCAGCGGGGACAGCTCCGTTGCTCGCTGCGCAGCTGGTCCTCATGGGTCCGAACCGGCGTCTCGGCCATCAGGCTTCGCTTTCCGGAGCCGTCGCGAGCGCGGTGGCAATGATGTGCACCGCTTCGGCCTGACTGCAGTGCATGCGAGGCTGCGCGACATGCAGCGCTTCCTCTATGCTCGGCAGCTCTCCCCTGAGGTAAAGAAATAGGTGGTAGCCGAGACGGTTGCGGTCATTCTCTTCCAGCACCGGGACGGCTTTCACCGCCTCATAAGCGCGGCGTTCCATGCTGTCATCTGGCCACTGTTTGACCACAGGCGTCATATGCTGCTCCTTTCGTGCGGCCGCGACGTCGGCGGCGGCGTGTGAATCTGCATTCCCAAATATGTGTCATTCCCCGCTGAGAGTCAAAGTAATCCGAAGTGACTCCCCTCGATCGGTATGACGCCCGAAGTCACCGGCAAAGGAACAAAACGGCCGTCCGCAGGAAAACAAAACGGCCGCCGGCAGTGCTGCGCCGGTGGCCGTACATTCGCGGGAACGCGCGAGTACTATTTCTTCGCCTTCCGTGCCGCCTTTACTACAGTCTTCTTCGGTGCCACCTTCTTCGGGGCAGCCTTCTTCGGGGCAGCCTTCTTCGGGGCAGCCTTTTTCGAGGCAGCCTTTTTCGGGGCAGCCTTCTTTGCGGGCATTTTCCTTGCGGGCTCGGCGTCCGGGCCGAGCAATCCCCCGGCATCGATGGCGCGCGTACCGCCCGCGATCTTGCGGATCTGGTCGTCGTATTCGTCGGCGAAGAACGCGACCGTGCGGATGCTCGTGCGAAGCTCATTCGGATCGAGGTTCGCTCCGGAAATCGAATGGCGGAAAATGATCGTGTCGTCGAACAGCAGGCCGAACGCGCCGACGGGATTCGTCGCGTTCAGGCGCATGAGCATGCCGAGAATTTTCGGGCCGATCCGCGCACCCTGCACGACATAGGCCTGCGCGGTGACGAGGCAGTCGTCCGTGCTCAGGGGACGCACGAAGATATTCACCGCCGCCGAGCCCTGCCGGATGATGAGTGAATCGTCCACTTCCTGGACGTTGTTGCTGTAATTGCGGCCGTATATCTCCTTGAGATATTTTCTGACCTTCAGACGAGTGGCATTGACGATGCTGGCCATGCGAGATGCTCCTTGAATTTGAATGCGTTATCAGGTTATTCCTTGTTGGCCGCGGCTTTGAGCAGTGCGAGTTCGTCCTCGACGGAACTGCCCGCCTCGAGCCTGGCGAATTCATCGTCGAGCGATGTCGCATCGCCCGCCAGTTCCGCCATCGCTTCGGCCTCGGACTCCGCCTTGAGCACCTTCTGCTCGTACTTGTCGAAGTTGGCGAACGCACCGTCGCCGATACCCGCGATACTGGACGAAATCTGTTTCTTCGCCTTCGCCGCCTGATGACGCGCGATCAACGTTCCCTCGCGCACACGAGCCTCGTCGAGCTTGGCCTTCAACTGCTCGAGCTGTGAGCGCATGGTGAGAGCGGTCTTCTGCGCCTCGGCCAACGGCGCTTCAAGATCCTTCGTGGCCTTCTCGAACATGTTCTTCTTCTCGAGCGCCTGGCGCGCCAGATCGTCGCGCCCTGCACTCACGGCCTTGACGGCGCGCTCCTGCCACTGCGCGCTGAGCTTCTTCTTCTCGGCATAGTTCTTTTCCAGCTGCTTCTCGTTGGCGATGGCGGAACCGACCGCCGTCGTCGCCTTGTTCACGGCTTCCTCCATTTCGAGAACCATCTGCTTGATCATTTTCTCCGGATCTTCGGCCTTGTCCAGCAGATCGTTGATGTTGGCCTTGAAGATATCCGTGATGCGCGAAAAAATACCTGCCATACCAAACCTCCAGAATTGGATGGATGAGACTGTCCTTGTGTGATTGCGCGCAATATAGTGAAAACGTATCGGAATTCCGGTGCAGCGAAGCACCAAGATCGACACATCGATTTGTCCTGTTGACCGTCAGGGACGAAGCACCATGACCGCCCCATCGAACTACCGCCCTTCGCATCGGCGATCGGCCGGGGATCACGTCCCGCCACCCGCCCTTCGCATCGGCGATCGGCCGGGGATCATGTCCCGCCACCCGCACGACTGCAGTCGCAGGGAAGGACGCGTGGACGGATACGAAACGCGGCATTGCGCGCGGCATGATCCGGAATTATCTTTATTGCTGATGATTTGTACCGGTGCGACGCACTGATTTTTTTTCTCCTTATTCCGGATGATTATCCTATGAAACATCCCATTAATGGAATCCTGTTCGCGACCGCGGCGAGCCTGCTGATGCTTGCCGCATTCCCTGCGCGCGCGCAGAAAGCCGCCATGCTTCCCCCGGTACCGTCGTCGTCGCGGGAGGAGATCACCGCGGCGGAGCTGCGCGCGCACGTTTCCTGGCTCGCATCGGACGAACTCGAGGGACGCGGAACAGGAACACCATCGATCGATCTCGCGGCGGAGTATATAGCACGCGAATTCCGCCGGTACGGACTGAAACCCGCGGGAGAGAACGGGACCTATTTCCAGACCTTCGAGGTGATCACCGGTGCCGAAACCTCGGGGAATACGCTGGTGCTTATTCAGGACGAGCACGAGACGCCGGTGGACGCGGCGCAGTTCATGCCCTGCACCTTTTCCGCCTCAGGTGAATTTCGCGGGAAACCGCTGTTCGCCGGTTATGGGATCGCCGATCCTGCCGGGACACACGACGATTATTCGGGCCTGGATGTCAAGGGACGCGTGGTGCTGGTACGCGCGGGCTATCCCGAAACCGCGGATCCGCACGGGAGCATCCCGATGCTGGCCTCCGCGCGCGCCAAGGCTCTCGCGGCCCGCGAGCGCGGTGCCGCGGCGTTGCTCATCATCCATGAGGACGAGCGCGCGGTGCGTGATTTCACCTACGACCGCTCACCGAGCGACGCAGGAATTCCCGTCGGCAGGATCCACATCGAGGCTGGACGGATGCTTCTGGATGCCGCGCGTATCGGCGCGGCCGTCCTTGCAGGCGGAGAGCCGCAGACCGCGACCGAGGATATTTCAGTGGAGATCAGCGGCCGCTTCAACGTCTCGCTGGTGCGAAAGAACACCCGCAACGTCATCGGGATGACGGACGGCAGCGGCAGCGAGGACATCCTGGTCGTCGGAGCGCATTACGACCATCTGGGCTGGGGACAGGAAGGCAGCCTGTACCGCGGCGAGGAGGCGATGATCCACAACGGCGCCGACGACAACGCCTCGGGCACGGCGGGGATGCTGGAACTCGCGCAGGCCTACGCCGCGAGGCCGGCCCGGCATGCGATGCTCTTCATGGCATTCAGCGGAGAGGAAATGGGACTGCTCGGCTCGGCGCACTGGGTCGAACATCCGACCGTTCCGCTGGAGCGCGTGCGCGCGATGTTCAACCTGGACATGATCGGCCGGCTGCCCGACAGCACGCGCCGCCTCAACGTGCAGGGCATCGGCACATCTCCCGCATGGAAGCAGATCGTGGAACGGAACAACGACGAGGAGAAATTCAATCTCGCGCTGATCGACGACGGAAAGGGATCGAGCGACCATTCATCCTTTTACATGAAGAACATTCCGGTGCTGTTCTTCTTCACCGGTTTGCATACGGACTATCATCGTCCAAGCGACGACGCCGACCGGATCGAATATGAGAGTCAGGAGCAGGTGACGCGCTACGTTGCGGAGATCATCAGCGAGGCCGATACACTCTCGGCGATCCCGTTCACCAAAGTGGTGCAGAAGGAGGAACAGCAGGTCGCGCGCTTCAACGTGTACGTGGGGACCATCCCGGATTACTCCGCGAATGAAAAGGGATTCCGCATCACGGGCGCCAGTCCGGGGAGTCCCGCCGACAAGGCCGGCATGAGGGACGGGGATATCATCACCCGCTTCGGCGAAACGGAAGTCCGCAACATTTACGACTACATGACGGCCCTCAGCCGTCACCGTCCGGGCGAGGACGTCCCCGTCATCGTCCTGCGGGGCGAGGATCAGGTCACGCTTACCGTCGCCCTGGTCGGCAAATAGGCGCCGACCCCGCGGGGCGCGGAACAGAGCCATGCCTGCCTGCCGGGTTCAGGTGTGCCTTTGTGCCGTATTCTGTATATTGCGCTCCGAATCGCGTGTGTTTGTCCTGCCTCCAGCACAAGGGTATAGTAGTCATGAAGCCGCTCTTTCACTCCGCCGCGCCGCTCATCCTGCTGGCGCTGTTATGTCCGTTCACGCCCTCGGCCGCACAGAATCCTGTCTCCGCGGACATCACCGCCGACGAATTGCGCGAGCACGTGCGCTACCTCGCGTCCGACGCGCTGCAGGGACGCCGGCCGGGACTGCCGGGCTGCGACGAGGCCGCTTCGTATATCCGCGACCAGTTCCGTACAGCCGGGCTCAGGCTGCTCGGCGATTTCGGGTACCAGAATTTCCCGATCGTGACCGGGATCTCGGCAGGAGCAGGATGCACGCTGAGCGCCGCCGGGGAGACTGCCGTTCTGGCAACGGACTACCTGCCGCTCTCGTTCTCAGGCCAGCGAAGCCTCGAAGCGCAGGTGCGCTTCGCGGGCTATGGTTTCGACTATGAGCTCGACAGTAGCGCGTGGAAGGATTACGAAGGGCTCGACGTCCGAGGTGCCTGGGTGCTGATCCTGCGGGGGAGTCCCGACGACGAAAGCGGCGACTATGATCCTTTCACGCCCCTGCTCAAGAAGGCGATGGTCGCGCGCGACCATGGCGCAGCGGGCGTGCTGTTCGTCGGAGGACCGGCGTTCGAAAAGGAGGATCGCGTCGTCGAACTTCAGTATCAGCAGCAGGAAGCGGCGATGGACATCCCCGTGATCAGCGTCACGCGCCGTGTCGCGGAGCGTCTACTGGGCGGCCGCACGGTGGCGGAGCTCGAGAAGGAGCTTACGGCGACGAAGCGTCCCCTGCGCGCGGAAATCACCGGGAGCGTGAAAGCTGCCGTCGTGCTGGAGCGGCAGAGCATAACGGGACGTAACGTCATGGCGATCGTTGATGGCACGGATCCGCAGCTGCGGAACGAATACATCATCCTCGGCGCCCATTACGACCACCTGGGTCTCGGCGGTTCGGGCAGCGGGTCGCGCCGCCCGGATACATCCGCCGTGCACAACGGCGCCGACGACAACGCCTCGGGCGTGGCGGCGATCCTCGAGCTTGGCGAGCGCATCGCAGCCACGGGCGGACTCCGCCGCAGCGTCATCGTCGCGGCGTTCACGGGTGAGGAGATGGGCCTGCTGGGCTCGAAGCAGTTTACCGCCGATCCGCCGGTGGATCTGAAAAAGGTCACGCTGATGTGCAACCTCGATATGGTCGGACGCTTCAAGGATGAGGAGAACTCGCTCAGCGTCGGCGGCACGGGCACGGCGGCGGAACTCGAGGATCTGCTGAAGGCCGCAGGGGAAAAGGCCGGGCTGAAGCTCGCCATGTCCCCGGAAGGCTACGGACCGTCGGATCATTCCGCGTTCTACGCAAAGGATGTTCCGGTCCTGTTTTTCTTCACGGGGATCAACGAGGAGTATCACACGCCGGGGGACGACTGGGAGCGCCTGAATTATTCCGGCGAGAAGCGCGTGGCCGATCTCGTCTACGACATCGTGGCCGCCGCGGCTGATCGAGAATCCGCCCTGGCATTCCGCGAAAGCGGTCCGAAGAGCCGTCCGTCGACCTCGCGACGCTTCAAGGTCACGCTGGGCATCATGCCCGACGTCTCGTCGACCGGCGGCACGGGACTGCGCGCCGATGCGGTGATCGAGGGTCGTCCCGCGGCGCTCGCCGGAATGAAGAAAGGCGACGTGATCATCGCGATGGAAGGGAAGCCGGTCAACGGCGTCTACGAATACATGAACCGCCTGTCTGAATTCAAGCCCGGTCAGCGCATCAGCATCGAGGTGCTGCGCGGCGAGGAAAAACTGGTACTGATCGTCGAACTGTAAAACAGCATGAGTCCCCGGCCCGACCGTATCGGATTCGTTGGAGCGTGAGCCCCCATCCCGATCGCATCGGATTGCGTGGACCATGAAGCTTGAGGCAGGTTCTCCGGGGCGAATCCGGAGATTGGCTATCTCAAAGGGAAATCGTAATTTGCATGTACGCCGGTTTGAGGAAGCCGGCCTGGGAGAAACGAGGATGTCAACACAGCGAGCGGCGCTGTCGCACCCGGCCCGCCGGGCCCTGCGCGATGTACCGCAGCATTCTCACACGTATCCGCGTGTGTTGCGCTCTCGAACCGACAAAAGGATGATTCCCATGTTCCGGTCGTCCAGATTTTCCACCCTTCTCTTCATCTTTATCTCGATCATATCATTCTCTGCGGTGCTTTCAGCGCAGACCGCGCGCATATGCGGCACGGTGTCGCGCGAGGACGGCCAGCCCCTGCGCGGCGCGAACGTGCAGGTCGTCGGCACGCATCAGGGTGTCGCGACGGATGACGGCGGCGGCTTCTGCCTGACCCTGATCGCGCCGTCGCCGACCACGCTCCGCGTCACGCACCTCGGCTACGAGGCGGCGGAGACACCGGTCGAATTCACGACATCCGGCGAACCGAGGGTGACCGTCGTCCTCCGCGAGTCGCCGGTCGATCTGGGCGCGGTCACCGTCACCGCCACGCGCTCGCAGGAACTGCTGCGCAACGTGCCGCTGCCGCTGAGCATCACCGACGCGGCGCGGCTGCAGCGCCACACACCGGTCGGCGTACCGGACGCACTGGAGGGCGAGGCGGGCATCGCGCTCGTGCGCGACGGCGTGTGGGGAACGGATGTGAACATCCGCGGCCTCGGCAGGTCGAACGTCGTCACGCTCGTCGACGGCGCTCGCATCGAGACAGCCACGGCCAACGCCGCCGGACTCTCGATGATCGATGTCAGCGACGTCGAGCGCATCGAGGTGATACGCGGCGCGGCGTCGACGCTGTACGGCACCGGGGCCACGGGGGGCGTGGTGAATGTGGTGACGGGAGAGGGACGCTTCAGCGACGGATTCCGCATGCGCGGCGTGCTGAACAGCAGTTTCAACAGCGTCAACGACGGCAGCGCCGGATCGCTCGGCCTCGAGGCGGCGAACGACACCTGGTACCTGCGTCTTCGCGGTACGCTGCGCAGCGCGACCGATGCGGAGACGCCCGAAGGCAGGCTGCGCGACAGCCGCTTCCACGACCGCAATATCTCCGTCAGCGCGGGGCTGCGGCCGCACGCGCAGCATGAACTGCGCGCACGCTACCAGCTGTTCGACGCGCGCGATGTGGGGATCCCCGGCGGCGCCTCGTTTCCCCCGCAGGCCTCGGCGCGCTATCCGGACGAGTGCCGGGAGCTGATGCAGGCGGAGTATCGCGCCGTGCAGCCGGGCGGCGCGCTCGACGAGCTGTTGCTCCGGTTTTCACATCAGCGCATCGACAGGAATGTCGAGCTGATTCCGAATCCTGTCGTCACGACGCGCCCTTCCGCCGAACACTACATGAATGCCGCGTTCCTGCAGGGCAGCTGGACGGCGGCTCCGCATCATATCGTCGCCGGCGTCGACGCATGGCAGCGCGAATACGACGGCCGGCGGCTGCGCGAGAACAGGACGACGAATACCGTGATCGCGGATCTGCCTCTGCCCAATGCGCGCTTCCGCAGCATCGGCGCGTTCGTGCAGGACGAATGGTCGCTGCCCGGCGACCGCCTGCTGCTCACGCTCGGTGCACGCGCCGACCAGGTGCATGTCGAGAACGAGGCGGGGTACGATCTGCTCTACATCGAGTCCAACGGGAAAAGGAACGACGCTCCCGCGAACCGGAAGCTGCTCTGGTCCGCGGCCGAGTCGGACGACGTGTCGTGGGGCGCGCACGCGGGGCTTCTCTACCGTGTGCTTCCGGAGCTCGACGCGACGCTGAACATCGCGCGATCCTACCGGGCGCCGTCGCTCGAGGAGCGTTTCCAGTACATCGAACTCGGCGGAGCGACCTACCTCGGCGACGTAGCGCTCGCGGCGGAGAAGGGGAGTGTCGTCGACCTGGGCTTGCGGCTGCACGATCCGCGTTTCTCCCTCCGCGGCAATCTCTTCGTCAACGCGATGAGTGACCTCGTCGTGGATGAGCGGCGCAGCGACACGCTGTACGTGAAGGGCAACGTCGGCGAGGCGCTGCTCTACGGCGGCGAACTGACGGCGGAATGGAATCCGTATGCCGCCTTCGTCGTCCACGCGGCCCTCTCGTATGTCCGCGGCAGGGACACGGGCGAGGATCTCGACCTTCCGCAGATCCCGCCGCTCTCGGGTCGTTTCGGATTACGGATACCGATATCCGGAATTGCGACCGCCGATCTGATCGTCGATGCGACGGCGGACCAGGATGCGGTCGCGATCGGGGAAAAGCGCACGCCGGGGCATGCCCTGCTGCATTTCCACCTGCGGTCGAACGCATGGACGATCGCCGGCGTGAGCGCGACACTGTACGCGGGCGTGGACAATGTATTCGACCGTTCCTGGCGACGGCACCTGTCCACGCTGCGCGGGCTCGTTGTCGCCGAACCGGGGCGCAACATGTTCGTCCGGCTCCTTCTGCGGTTCTGACATGAACTGGTTCATCCTCGCCTTCGCATCCGCGCTGCTCTCCGCCGCCGCCTCCATCACCGAGAAGAAGGCGTTGTTCGGGATGCGCGCGCTGGATTTCTCCGTCGTGCTTGCACTGCTGAACGCCGTCCTGGCACTGCCGCTGTTCCTGTTCGCGGATCTCGGCGCCGTGAGTGTGGACGCACTGCTTGTGCTGGCGGGCAAAAACCTCCTCGGTTCCCTGGCCTTCCTCTGCGTGATGATGGCCATCCGCAATCTCGAACTCAGCGGCGTGCTGCCGATGATGGTGCTCACGCCCGGATTCGTCGCACTCTTCGCATTCCTGTTTCTCGGTGAGGCGCTGTCCGCCGTCGAGATCGGCGGCATGCTGCTGCTGATGGCGGGGACTTACGCGCTCGAGATGAAGACGGGCGACGTCCTCGCGCCGCTGCGCATTTTCCTCACTTCC
>CAZWNO010000084.1:1788-17894 GCA_964635845.1 uncultured Chromatiales bacterium | reverse complement strand
TCTCCTCGTGAAAACGAATGGCCGCACTCAGGTCGAAATCCGTGAGCACGTCGCCGCTTATGATCAGCACGCGATCGCCCCCGATTTTTTCGTACGCGTTGCGCACGCTTCCCGCCGTCCCGAAATCGGCTTCCGCCTGCATGTACTGCATGGAAATGCCGAAATCCGTTCCTTCCCCGAAGTAGCTGCGGATGGTGCCAGGGTGATAGAACAGGAGCGAGATGATTTCCCTGAAGCCGTGCACTTTGAGGAGATCGACGATATGCAGCATCATCGGACGATTGACCATCGGGACCATCGGCTTCGGAATGTTGCAGGTCAACGGACGCAGCCGGGTGCCGAATCCGCCCGCCATAATGACAGCTTTCATAAGGGTTTTGATTTGATGGACGTGGAGTGCAGCCTTTTCGGAAAGCTACAAAAATGCCCCCCGGCGTGCAAGAGGGCCGTATCCGGAATTCAATGCGAATTGGGTTAGAACGGCTGCGGCGGAAGGTTTGAGAAATCCACGTCGATATCGATATTCCTGAGAAAGCGGCCGGTACCGAGATCGATTCCCGTGGGTGAATTGACATCTCCGGTCACCGTGTACACACCCACTGCTCGCCACTGCTTGAACGGATCGGGACCGTAATTCTGAGCGACAACGACGTAGGCGAAGATTCCGCTCAGGGTCTCGCTCTGGATTCTGTATTCGATCGTGTCCTCTCCATATGGTAGTTCGTCGCTGAAAATTGCCGAACCGCCGATTATTTCCGTGAGGATATCCTTCGGGGGATAGTTGCGGAAGGCGGCGATGCGGAAATCACGGACGCTGTCCTGCGGCGGCCATGTGCTGCGTATCCGGATCGTTCCGCTGAAACCGGGAGTTTCAGTCGTGCTGATCGGTGAGAGTCCGTGATCCTCGCAGGCAGCGGAGACAAGAAAAAGACCGGTAAGGACCACCGAGAGCATCGCACAAGCACGCGGCGGGAGTATCCGCAGGCTGCATCTCATTTGACGATAGCTCCCTCCGGGATCTCGACTATCGGCGCAACGATCACGGGGCCGGCCTTGTCCGTGCTGGCCGCAAGTATCATACCCTGCGACTCGATGCCGAAAAGTTTCGCCGGCTTCAGATTCGCGACAACGATAATCTGTTTTCCGATCAGATCGCCAGGGGCGTACTGCGTCGCGATCCCTGCGACGAGCTGCCGCTGTTCGAGGCCGATATCCACTTTCAACTTCAGAAGTTTGTTCGACTTCGGCACGTTTTCCGCCTCGATCACTTTCCCCACCCGCAGGTCGAGCTTCATCACGTCGTCGATGGTGATCTGTTCCTTGACGGGAGGGATGTCGCGCGGCGGCTCCGCCGTGAGTCCTCCCAGTTTCGCGGTCTCCTCCTCGATCACCGCGTCGTCGATTTTCTCGAATAGGAGCACCTTTTCGCCAAGCGGATGCCCGTCGGGCAGTCGCCAGTGCGAGACGGCATCCCATGCGAGCGCATCCGGATCCTTGATGTTGAGCAGCAACCGCAGTTTGTCGGCCGTGAACGGCAACACCGGCTCGATCAGGACAGCGAGTGCGTAGGCAGCCTGCAGGCTGCAGTTGATGGTATTTTCACAGATTTTCGGATCCGTTTTGATCGTTTTCCACGGTTCCCTGTCGTTGAAATACTTGTTCGCGGCGCGTGCGAGGTTCATCGTGGCAGTGACACCGTCGCGGAAGCGAAATTTCTCGTAGCAACCTGCGACCTGATCGGCGACAGCCTGGAACTGGGCGAGGAAGGCACGGTCATCAGCGTCGAGATCCGCGGCGGGCGGCACTTTCCGATCAAAGTTCTTCTCTGCGAAGTGCACGGTCCGGTTGACGAAATTGCCGAGAATATCCGCGAGTTCGTTGTTGTTGCGGCTCTGGAAATCCTTCCAGTAGAAATCGCTGTCGCGCGTTTCCGGCATGTTCATCGCGAGCGTGTAGCGGAGAGGGTCGGCGGGATACTTCTCGAGGAACTCGCTGAGTTCGATCGACCACCCCATGCTCTTGCTGAATTTCTTTCCCTCGAGGTTGAGAAATTCGTTTGCGGGCACGTTGTCAGGAAGCACGTACCCGCCCTTCTCCATGAGCATGGCAGGAAACATCAGGCAGTGGAAAACGATATTGTCCTTCCCGATGAAGGGAATGTAGCGCGTCCGTTCATCGCACCAGAATTCCTTCCACCTGTCCGGGTCCCCTTCCCGCACGGCCCATTCCTTGCTCGAGGAGATGTATCCGAGAACTGCTTCGAACCAGACATAAATCACTTTCCCCTCTTCTTCTTCGCCCGGCACCTTGACTCCCCAGTCCATGTCGCGGGAGATCGGGCGGTCGCTCAGGCCGGCCTTCAACCAGGAACGCACCTGCTGGAGGACATTGTCCTTCCAGCTGTCCGCGTGCTGTTCGATATACGCTTCGAGCCGCTGCTGATACGCCCCGAGCGGAAAATGCCAGTGCCGCGCGATGCGGATTTCGGGCAGAGCGTCGCTGAGCAGGCTGCGGGGATTCAGCAGCTCTGTCTGATCGTAATACTTGCTGCAATTCTCGCACTGGTCTCCGTATGCGCGTTCGTAGCCGCAATGCGGACATGTGCCGATCACGAATCGGTCCGGGAGAAACATCCGCACTTCCGGATCGTACAGCTGTCTCTCGTCGCTCTGCGTCAGCACGCCTTTGTCGCGAAACTCCACGAACCATTCTCTCGCGGTCTCGTGATGCACGGGCAACGATGTTCTCGAATAATTGTCAAAGCTCATCCCGATGCGTTCGAAGGCCCTGCGGTTGAGCGAATGGTATCTGTCTATTATTTCCTGCGGGGCTACACCTTCCTTGCGCGCCGAGATCAGGATACTGACGCCGTGCTCGTCAGAGCCGCACACGAAGAGGACATCGTTTCCCCTCAGCCGCTGGAAGCGGGCGTACATGTCCGCGGGGAGATAGGCGCCTGCAAGATGTCCGAAATGAATGGCACCGTTTGCGTACGGGAGTGCCGAAGTGATGAGAATTCGGTTTCGCTTCATGGAGTCCAGTGTAGTATGCCGGAAAAGCCGCGAGTCATTGCGATCGCGGATTCAAAGTGCGGTATAATAGACAATTCGGCCAGCATGAACAATACTGACGCGTCAAATGCAGACGGAAGGACGGCCGTTGAGGGATCGCCAGCAGCCAGATCCAGGTTAAACCCGGCATCCGTTTCCGTGTCGAACAGCTGTTCAGATCTTCCGGGCTTCCCGTTGTTCCGCGCTCAATTCAATCGGAACAGTCGCATGCACTTCGTACTTTTCGACACCCATGGAAGCATCAAACGACGCCGACATTCTCGAAGCCTGCCGACGCGGGGATCGCGGCGTCTTCAATCAGCTCGTGCGCCGCTACCAGGATCGTGTGTATCATGTCGTGCGGCGCATGGTTCCGGATCCCGACGACGCGCTCGACATAGCACAGGAGGTGTTTATCCGGGCGTTCGAAAAAGTTTCGGATTTCCGCGGGGATGCCCAGGTTTTCACCTGGCTGTACCGCATCGCCGTCAACCTGAGTCTCAATCATCTCCGCACGGCGCGACTTCGGACCTTCTTCCGTCTGTCCGAAGATCATCACGCGCTTCCCGATACGGGACCGGGTCCATCGACGAGCGTGGAACTCTCCGAAATGCGGACACTTATACAGTCGGCAATGGACCGATTACCTGAAAAACAGAAGGCGGTGTTCGTGCTGCGCTATTATGAAGAACTCGCGTACGAAGAAATCGCCGTCATACTTAGTACCTCCGTCGGCGGACTGAAGGCGAATTACCACCACGCAGTGAAAAAAATCGAAGCGTATGTCAAAGCCAATATGTAAAATCTGCACCGGGTACCTGCCCGATTACGTCGACGGCAAGCTCGACGCGGAGATGCAACGGCGCATGCGCGAGCATCTCGACTCATCGCCGGAATGCGCGGCTGCGGCGCGGCAGCTGCAGGAACTGTTCTCTCGCATACTCACGCGGGATGATCCGATACCTGACATGCCCGATCCCGCCAGCTTCCTCGTTGCGGTCAACGCAGGAATCGATACGCGAGCCGGACGTCACTCTTCATTCCAATTTGACATACGCCGACCGGCGTTCCTCCTGCCCGCGATTGCGTCCGTGGTGCTGCTGATTATCGTTGGTCTGTCCATCATGCCCGTGTCAGGTCCGACGAATCCGGAATCGGTCCTGTTCCCTGGACTGCTCACGCAGGCCGATGTCGACAGGATCGACGAGAGTGGAACCCTGACGCCGCTGACGATCGATCTTATGCTCTCGGACATCGCCATCGGCGGCGAGCCGGCATTCGAGTACCTCCCGTCAGTCAGCGGCACCGATCTGATCGATGAAGCGGTCGATTCGTCATTGCTCGAGAGCATTCCCTATTCGGCGGTCATCTCCGCCGGCCTCGACTATTTGTCTGCGGACGAAGTACTTGAAAATCTGAGCGAGGGTCAGTACAGGGAGATTGCAGCCGACCTGGAAAAACAACCTTTCACGCTATTGTGAGACGACCATGAAAATCTTGTTGTATATCCTGCTACTGCTCCCTCTCCCGTGCGTGTATGCCGTCGCACAGGACGAGCCCGGTCCGGAGGGCAAGGGACGTGAACGGCTCGAACAGCTTCGTCGCGTGAAGCTCATCGATGCGCTCGACCTGAATGAAGAACAGGCCCTCCGCTTGTCCGTGCGCGAAAAGGAGTTCCGTGAATCCGAAAGAGCGCTGATGGACAAACGAAAAGCAGCCATTCAGGACCTTGAGAAACTCATCGCCGATAAAGCCGACGACACGGTGCTCAAGGAGCAGCTCTCGCGTCTGGAGGAACTCAACACGCGCATCGTCCGTGACAAGCACGGCTTCCTGCTGTCTCTGACAGATTTTCTCAGCATGCAGCAGGTCGCCAAAATCGTGGTCTTCGAACAGCATTTCTCCAGCGAGGTACGCCGACTGCTGCAGAAGGCGCATCGCCCGCCACGCCGCTGATTACATGCCGGAGTCCGCAAAGACAGCTCTCTCGGGAGCTGTTTTCGTATAGGAAGAAGGGGCGGAAAATCGTACTTTTCTTTGATGAAACAGATCGCCCAGCACATAAAAACTGGCGCCATGAAAGTGGCGGACGTCGATGCTCCGGCCATCGGACGCGGGATGGTTCTGGTGAAGAACTATTTCTCCGTGATCAGCGCGGGCACGGAAAAAACGTCCGTCGATTCCCGCAAATCCTCCCTCCTCCAGCGAGCGAGGAGTCAGCCCGACGAGGTGCGGAAGGTCATCGAAGAGGTGAAGCGGAACGGCCTGTCGCGGACCTACAAGCGCATCATGGGGAAACTCGATTCCTTCACCGCGCTCGGTTACAGCACCGCCGGAGTGGTTATCGCCGTGGAGGAAAGCGTACAGGATCTGGAGATCGGCGATCGCGTCGCATGTGCGGGCGCGGAATACGCGTATCATGGCGATATCATCGCTGTTCCGGGCAACCTCGTCGCACGGATTCCCGAGGGAGTCTCGATGGAGGCCGCTGCCTACACCACGATCGCGTCTATCGCACTGCAGGGCGTCCGTCAGGCGGCTCCGCTCCTTGGCGAAACCGTGGCGGTCATCGGATTGGGACTCCTCGGCCAGTTTACCGTCCAGTTCCTCAAGGCCAACGGCTGCAAGGTCATCGGCATCGATATCGACCGTGCCGCCGTGGGCATGGCCCTCCGCTCGGGCGCGGATGCCGCGCTGCACCGCAACGACGATCCCGTGCAAAGCATCGTGCAGTCGCTGAGCGGCGGTTACGGCGCCGATGCGGTCATCATCACGGCCGGAACTTCGAGCAATGATCCCATCGAACTCGCCGGGCGCATAACGCGTGAGCGCGGCCGCGTCGTGATCGTTGGTGCCGCTCCGATGAACATTCCCCGCGGTCCCTACTACATGAAGGAGATCGAGGTCCGCATTTCGCGTTCGTACGGCCCGGGCCGCTATGACAAGCAGTACGAAGAAGAAGGACTGGACTACCCCATCGGCTACGTGCGCTGGACGGAAAACAGGAACATGCAGGCCTACCTCCAGCTGCTGGCCCAGGGCCGCATCGACACGGATATCCTGACGACACATCGATTCGGAGTCGACGATGCGCTGAAGGCGTACGCACTCATCGAGGGTGAGAAATCCGAACCCTATGTCGGGATCCTGCTGGCGTACGACGACCTGGACGCGGAGGAATTGAAATCCCTGACGTCGGAACCCCCGCAGGCTGCGGCGCCGGTCATCTCCCCGAAACGCAGTTCGCTGACCCTGGGCTTCATCGGTGCCGGCAGCTTCGCGTCCGGCTTCCTGCTTCCGCATCTGAAGGCGATGGAAGATGTGACGCTCGACTGCGTCTGCAACCGCAGCGGACTGACCGGTTCGGACATGCGCAACAAATTCGGTTTCCGCAGATCGAGCACCAATCCGGAGGATGTCCTCGCGGACGAGATGATCGGCACCGTGTTCATCGCGACACGGCACGGACAGCATGCACCGTTCGCCTTCGACGCTCTTCGCCGTGGCAAGCACGTTTTCGTGGAAAAACCGCTGGCCTTGAATGAGGAAGAATTGTCGGCCATCGAGTCCGTCATCACGACGCATCCCGAACTCACCGGGAAAATCCAGCTCATGGTCGGATATAACCGTCGATTCGCTCCGCTCATCATGGAGATGCGGTCCTTTTTTTCCGAATATCGCGAACCGTCGATCGTGCATTACTATGTGAACGCCGGCTTCCTGCCGAAGGATCACTGGACGCAGCATCCGGTTGATGGAGGCGGACGCATCATCGGGGAGGTCTGCCACTTCATCGATACCATCCAGTACCTGACCGGCGCACTGCCCGAGCGGATCGGCGCCGAGTGCATCGCATCGGAAAACGCGGCCGTGACCAATCACGATAACGTCAACATCACGATGCGAATGAGCGATGGGTCCGTCGGGATCATCACCTACGTGTCCAATGGCGACGCCGCCATCCCGAAGGAGCGCATCGTCATGTCCTGCGGAAACGCCACGGCCGTGATGGACAATTTTCAAAGCCTCACTCTGGCGCGGGACGCAAAACTTGCCCGCAGGAAAGGTGACGGTGACAAGGGGCACCGCAACGAGGTTATTGCATTCATGGACGCCATACGGAAGAAATCCGATCCGGTCATTCCGATCGACAGCCTGTTCACGACGACGCGGGCGACGTTCAGAGTGCTGGAGGCGCTGAACAGGAAGGAAATCGTCGCCCTGTGAAAGCGGATGAGTGAGGAGACCGCGGCCATGAACCTTATTGAGGCTGTCGTGCTTGGCATCGTCCAGGGGCTGACTGAATTCATTCCGATCAGCAGCACGGCACATCTGCGCATCGTTCCAGCCTTTCTCGGTTGGAGTGATCCGGGAGCAGCGTTCACTGCCGTCTCCCAGATCGGTACTCTGCTTGCCGTGTTCGTGTACTTCTGGAAGGATATCGTCTCGTTGACTCGGGCTTTTCTGCGCTCCCTGGTCGTCATGAAACCCAACGACACGCATGAGTCACGCATCGCATGGTGGATTCTGTTCGGAACGGTCCCGATCGGGCTCTTCGGCCTGTTGTTCAAGGATCTGATCGAGTCGGAATTCCGCTCCCTGTTCGTGATCGCCATGTCGCTGATCCTCCTTGCACTGCTGCTCGCGATTGCCGAGCGCATCGGGAAGCGGCAGCGATCGCTCGACGGCATCACGCTTCTTGACGCTCTGTGGATCGGACTCGCACAGGCTGCCGCACTGATCCCCGGGGCCTCACGTTCCGGAACGACAATCACGGCCGGACTTTTCCTGAATATCACGCGTGAGGATGCTGCACGTTTCTCGTTCCTGCTGAGTGTTCCAGCAATAACTCTAAGCGGATTATACCAGCTCTACCAGCTGCGCGCGGCGCTCGCAGGCGAACTCGGCATAGCCCTGTTCGTCACCGTCGCCGCTTCCGGAATCGTCGGCTATCTCTCGATCGGATTTCTGCTGCGATACCTGCGTTCGCACAGCACCTGGTTGTTCATCGGGTACCGCATCGCGCTCGGCATCATCATCCTGATCATGATTTCGCTCAATATCATTCCAACATAAAGGAGATCTCCATGCGCCGTTTTCGAATCGCCGCATTCGCCGCAATCGCACTCGCACTATGCGTTTCCGTCAGCACTGCACAGAAAACAGATTCATCCAGCAAGAAGGAGAAGAAGGTGGAGAAGGAAATCGTCGTCATCGAAACGAATATGGGCAACATCGAGATCGAAATGTATCGCGCGGATGCCCCCAGAACCGTGGAGAATTTCGTCCAGCTCGCCAAGAAGGGATACTACGATGGAATCATCTTCCATCGTGTCATCAGCGGATTCGTCATCCAGGGCGGTGATCCGACGGGGACCGGCAGCGGCGGCGAGAGCATCTACGGAAACAAATTCGACGATGAGATCGATGCCGGTGCGCCGCTGTATAGGACCGGCTACAAGCGCGGTGTTGTCGCAATGGCGAATTCAGGGCGTAACACCAATGGCAGCCAGTTCTTCATCTGCCATAAGGACGTCGTTCTTAAGCCGGATTACACGATTTTCGGAAAGGTCGTTGACGGTATGGACACGGTGGACAAGATCGCCACGACGAAGACTGGACCCGGCGACCGTCCCGTCGAGAAAATGGTCATGAAAAAAGTGCATGTGAAATAGGTTCCGCGATCCGGACACAAGACCAGCATGACTGAGAGAGACCTGTTTTCTCAGATCAAGGGAAAATCCCTCCTCCCCGTGTATCTCCTATACGGGGAGGAGGAATTTCTCATCGAGCGCAGCGCGAGAGCGATCATACATGCAGCGCTCGGTGACAGTGACCCCTCGTTCAACCTCGACCTGTTCCGGGGCAGCGAGCAAAAGGCGGAGGATGTCACAGCCGCAGCGAATGCTTTCCCGTTCATGGGTGAGAAACGGGTCGTGTACGTGCGGGAGTCCGAGACCATTCTCGCACAACCGGTGCTCGCGAATTATGTCCTGGATCCTTCGCGCGATACGGTGCTGATCCTCTGTGCGGGCGAACTCAAGGCGAGACGGTCACGAGGCAAGAAAGCAGCTTCCACTGTGGATGTACTGACGCATCTCCTCGCACAGGGAAACAGTCAATCCCCGACCGGCTGCGCGGTTGAATTCAAGGCCCTGAAGGATGCCGCAGCGCAGCAATGGATCATGCGGGAATTCGAGCAGAACGGAAAATCGATCACCCCCGAGGCCTGCACGGTGATCCACGCGCTGAAGGGGAACGCAGCCCGCGTGCTTTCCTCCGAGATTGAGAAGCTGCTTATCGCCGTACCTGAACGAGAAACGATCGGGATCGATGACGTATACGCGCATCTGGGCGCATCGCGACAGTACAACGTCTTCGAGCTGAGCAATGCGGTCCTTGAACGCGATTCCCGGCGAGCACAGCTGATCGTACAGCATCTGCTGGAAACCGAGGAACCGCTGATGATCGTCAACACCCTGTTCCGACAGCTTCAGCTGCTCTGGCGCATCAGGAGCCTGCGGATCCCGGGTCGCATCACCGATGAAGACGCGCACCGCCTCGGACTCGTCTGGGCATGGCAGGTCGAGAGCGTCCGAAAATTCGTAAGGTTTTTTCCGGACGCATCGTATTTTGAGACCTGTTTTGAATATATTTTAGAAACGGACATCGCCATCAAATCCCAGCCCGTCGACCCTTCGGTCGCTGTGACGCAGCTGGTGTCGCAACTGACGTCCGTATAGCCCTCCCAACAACGGCAGACCGTCCATGGATCAATCCCAGGAACTTTCCCTGGAAATGAAAGTAGAACAGCGAATCGAGGCACAGAAGCTGGACCGAACGAGTCTCGACTCCCTGTCTGATGAAGAACTCATGCTGCTGTTTCAACGCGATGTGCGGCTGGCGTTCGACATTCTGGTGGAGCGGTACAAGAATCCGTTGATGAATTACATTTTCCGCTTCACCGGCAACAGCGAAGACGCCGCGGATCTTCTTCAGGATACCTTCATTCGTGTGTACAGAAAGAAACATCTGTACAAGACCATCGCGAAGTTTTCAACCTGGGTCTATACCATCGCCGGTAACCTCGCCAAGAGTGAACTGCGAAAAGGCCATCGAAAATATCTGACCCCGATTGAACACAAGAAAAACGATGACGAGGAATACGCGATTCCGCTTCCGGACGGAGCACCCTTGCCGGATCGCGCCGCGGACACCAATATTGTCTACGAGCGCATCCAGAAAGCGCTGCTCGAACTGCCAGATGCCTTCCGAGAAGCAGTCATCCTGCGAGACATTCAGGAACTCAGTTATGAGGAAATCGCGGAAGTTGTCGGCATGCCTATCGGCACGGTCAAATCACGAATCAGTCGGGGACGTCTGCAGCTTCAGGAACTCTTGAAAGACCTTTATGAATAATTGCTCCGGTGCCTGCCATGTCCGATACCAATGACATCAGAATGCAGAACGGCGAGATCCCGTTCGAACCGGAGCGTTTACTCCAAGACCTCCGATCACTGCCGAAAGTAAACGCGCCGATGGATTTCACGGTCCACCTCGGGGAAGAACTCGAACGGATGGAGACCGAATCAGCGACACCCTGGTGGAAGCGCATCTTCCGCCCTGAACACGAGGGAGGATTCCGCATTCCATCCATCGCATATGGTGCCGTCGCGGTGATCGCCGTACTCTTGATCTCGGTCTATGTATTCGATGTGACCAACTTTGAGCGCGAGATGCAGAAGCAGCTCGAACCCGGTGTTCCCACAGATGAGCAGGCCCCAATTGAACGTGAGCTTCCGGAACACCCCGGAGGCATGCCTCCCGCCGACGAGAGCAACAGGCTGGTCGCACCCGTCACATCCCCATCCGATAGATCCGAATCGGTCACACCGCAAGTCCAGAAAAGATCGGATGTCCCCGACGCATCACTGAAAATTCCGCCCCGGAATTCCCCTGCCGGGTATCCGAAAAGGGAAATCGCGAAGCCGAGCCAGCAGCGCATTGTCGCTCCGGTAACACCCACCGCTCCGCAATCCCGAACGGAAAAGAAGCTCGAATTTCGTACCCGAGGGATACTCGACGATGAAGGCATGGACCTCAGCAACGACAGGGCGCTGTCCGATTCCCTGAGACGGCTGGACTCGCTTCGACGGCTTCAGAAAGATATCCCCGCAAAACCCTCAGATAATCCCCGCTGACTCTCATGGAAGTTCGGCTTCCGGACATTCCTCTCGCTGAGCGGATGAGACCGCGGTCCATCGAGGATTTCGTCGGTCAAAAGCACCTCATCGGCGAAGGGAAACCCATTTTCCAGATGCTCGCCAGAGGCGTGCTTTTCAGCATGTTCTTCTGGGGCCCACCAGGATCGGGCAAAACGACTCTCGCGCGACTTCTGACATCGCGCGTCAACGCGCGTTTCGATCAGATCACTGCTGTCTCCGCCGGTGTCAAGGACGTGCGCCATATCATCGACACGGCGAGAAAACGCCGGATGGAACTAGCGCAGCTGCAGACTGTCCTGTTCATCGATGAGATTCATCGCTTCAACAAGGCGCAGCAGGACGCTCTTCTCCAGGCAGTCGAACAGGGCGATATCATCCTCATCGGCGCGACCACGGAGAATCCTTCCTTCGAAATCATACCCCCTCTGCGGTCACGTGCACGGACATACGTCCTCAATCCCCTGACGATAGATGATCTTGCGGCACTGCTTGACCGGGCGATGGAACAGGACGAATACCTCAGGAGCCTGGATATCGAATTTGACGACCGCGACATGCTCATCGCTTACAGCGGCGGTGATGCCCGGAGCATGCTCAATGGGCTCGAAATGTGCTGCCTGCTGGCTGAAGCCGATGGGAAAGTGCATATCACTCAAATGATCCTCGAGGAGGCCTTCCAGCGGGCGTTTGCCAAGTATGATAAAGGAGGCGAGGAGCATTTCAATATCATCTCCGCGTTCATCAAGTCGGTGCGGGGCAGCGATCCTGACGCCGCCGTGTATTGGATAGCGCGCATGCTGCAGGGCGGTGAGGATCCGCTCTTCATCGCACGCCGGCTGATTGTGCTCGCATCGGAGGACATCGGTAATGCGGAACCCAACGCCCTGCTCCTTGCCGAGGCGGGCTACCAGGCAGTGCACGCAATCGGAATGCCGGAAGCGCGCATCGTTCTTTCGCAGGTCGCGACCTACCTCGCCGCCGCACCCAAGAGCAATGCCGCATACCTGGCCATCAGCGCGGCAATGCAGGATACGGAGACACTGCCACCCTACGGAGTGCCTCTGCACCTGCGGAACGCGCCGACCGGCTTCATGAAGAGCCAGGGATACGGCATGGGATATAAATACGCCCACGACTTCGACGGGCATTTCGTCGACCAGGACTACTTTCCGAAAGAACTGCTGCATAAGCAGTATTACCATCCCACAACCGAGGGTCGCGAACACCGCATACTGGAGCGGCTGCGCGCTCTCTGGAAGCGCCGCTCCTACTGATCCTCGAGCCAGCCGTTTTCAGCGAAACTGATGTAATTGCTCCCGCACACGATGATATGATCGTGCACGGGAATATCCATCATCCGACCCGCCTGCACCAGCTGCTTCGTGATGAGATGGTCCTCCCTGCTCGCTTCCCGCACGCCGCTGGGATGGTTGTGAAGGAGAATGATCGATGACGCGAGTTCCGTGACGGCCGATCGGAATACTTCCCGCGGGTGCACGAGGCTTGCATTGACGATCCCTTCTGAGATGACACATTCCCTGATGATACGTCCAGCATTGTCCAGCAGCAGGACCATGAAGCGTTCATGCTGCAGGTCCCGGAGCCGCGGGATGAAGCGATGCGCGACATCCTCGGGAGATGCGATCGTTTCGTCTCCGTCCTCCCTGATGGATGCGTGCCTTCGACCCAGTTCAAACGCAGCCTGCATCGCGACGGCGCGGGCAATACCGATACCCCTGAACCTGCAGAGCTCCGAAACCGGGCGCAGGGAGAGCGCACGCAGATTTCCATGCTGCGCCAGTAGCGTCCGCGCGATGTCCAGTGCAGACTCTCTCCCGATACCCGCGTTGATGATGATTGCGAGCAGCTCGGCATCGGTCAGCGCCTCGGCACCGCGCGTGACGAGTTTCTCGCGGGGGCGGTCCCCTTCCGGCCAATCCTTGATGCCCTGCCTCCCACTCTCCTGAGAATTTCCTTGATTCTGCATTCCATTACTCCCTCTGAATCTGCAGTGCTGTGGAGAAACGATCGTTTATTTCGAGTGAAAAACCTCGCGCTTACTGATGGTTCCGCCCTTGAATACGAGGATATTCATGGAGCAATTCACGCGGTGTCGGAGAAAACTGACTGGTGCACGCAGCCCTTCAAATGTACCCATGATTCCCCGGCGCACCGACTTCCTCGTGCAGAACTCATCGCTGAGCACCTTCAGCGCGATCTGCATTGCATCATGGCCGAAGAGTGCTTCCCGCGAGAGCGGGCGAGAACTGCGCACGGAGAACGCCCTGCGCAGTGCGGCGTACGCCGCCGTGGATGAATCTACGACGACGTCGGATTCGAAATACAATACCGTGCCTTGTCCCAGTCGCTCGAGCAGGTCCGGATGATTCCAATTCCCGCCTCCGACGATCGGTAGTGTGATCTGCGCCTCGCGAATCCCTTCGAGGACAGAGACAATATCGTCTCTTGTCTGGACAGGTGCAAAGAGGATACAGTTTTTTGCCCCGCTTCCAGCGAGCGTACGGCAGATGCGCTGCACTTCGGCCTTGTCTTTCCCGTACCAACCGGCAAGTCTGACAGGAATGTCCAGTGCGCGGCATCGTTCCATGAAGGCATCCGCCATCGAACGTGCATACGAATGGTCGGGTGCGATCACGATCGCCTCGCGCGCACCCAGTTCGATCTGGGAGAAATCTGCGAGGAGTCGCGCGCGCTGCAGGATCGGTGTGTTGAGCTGAAACACATTCGATCCCGGATCCGTCAACCCTTCGGCGGTCGCCGTGGGAATCAGAACCAGCAATCCGCGCTCGGCTGCGAGACGACTGACCGTCGCGGCGTCCTCGCTGAACGCTCCCGCGATCAGCACCATGGCGCGGGGATCAGCGTCCAGACGTTTGATCGCGTGACGGAGCGAGTCCTCGTCCCGACTGTCGAGCAGTTCGATCAGGACGGGAAACCGCTGCATCTCGCGATGGATATCAAGCGCGGAGAGGATGCCATCCCGGATATCGCGCATGATGCCGGCTCGCTGCGGCTCCGTCTCCTTCGTCGGCAGCGCCACTGCGATTCGCGGTGGACCGTCCGCGTTCATCGATTTCAGCTTGGTTGGATTTGCGTCCGTAGGCGCGGACACCGAGGGCTGCGCCGTGATCTCCCACTGCAGCAGTGCGGACAGGGAGCTGTCGGGTTTGCTGGCACGCAGGATTTCCAGGACGAATCTCCGTTCCCCGACCGGGATTGTTTCCGGCTCGACAGCGGCGATACGGTTACGGAGCGCGTTGCGATCGCCATTCTCCGCGAACCAGGAGCGCAGGTACCACTGCAGCGCCGTCGCCCTGCTCCCGGCCGCCATCGCCGCGTCTCCGGCGATCAGGGATCCCTCACCAAGGTACCTGCTTGCCGGAAAACGGTTCTGTAGATCCTCGATCAACCGCAGGGCGAGAGTGGGTTTTTCGGCCAGCAGGAATGCCCGGGCCGCCATGACGTACGCGGCTGTGGTTCGATGGTTCAGCGGATAACTATGTGCGATTTCATCGAAATGCCGCGCGGCCTCCTGCCAGTGCGACAGTTCGAATTGCAGCAGACCGTACTCGAATTTCTTCTGCGCCTGTTCGAGATACGGAGCCTGCTCCTGAGCCGATGCGGCGCCGCACAGGAACAGCAGAAGCAGCAGGCTATAGTGCGGGATTGCCATGCGGTGTGAAATAGCGGAGTTGCTCGAGCGCTTCCTCGTTGTCCGGTTCGATTTCGAGGGCGCTGCGGAAATAGGATTCCGCTTTGCCCCGATTGGATTTCACGAGCGCCAGACGGCCGAGCAGCACGAGAGTTCGGGGCTGCCGCGGCATGCGAAGCAGCACCGACTTGAGGAGTTGCTCGGCATCGTCGAGCCTGTTCAGTCGGATCCACACACCAGCCAGCGCATGTACGGCGTCATCGTGCTCGGGCGTACGTCGCAGGATATTTGTGAAGACGATGCCGGCGGCTTCCCACTGTCCGTCCCCGATCAATGCCTGTCCGAGAGTCATCGATATGACGTCGTCGTCCGGACTGATCGCAGCTGCGTTGCGCAGTGCCTCAACGGCCTCGCCCGACTTGCCGAGACGCAGGCAGGTTTCACCGAGAGCGAACGCGGCATCGGCGTAGTCGCCCTGGAGATCGAGCGCCAGCCGGAATTGCCGCTCCGCATTCACGAAGTCATCGCGGCGCCAGTATACCAGCCCGAGCGAATAATGTACCTTCGGGATGCTCCTGCCTGCCAGCTGCATGAGATAGAACATCGCCCTGTCGAGATCATCGCTCTGATAGCAGGCAAGACCGAGAGCATAGAGGACATCAGGATTGTCGGCATCGTAGCGGAGAGCCTGCAGCAGCACCTGTTCCGCCGCCTGCAGGTTCCCCATCTCGAGATACAGCGTCCCGAGTCGGATGCGGTAGCTCCATTCCGCCGGCGCATCGTCGATCAGCCGAAGGTAGACCTGCACCGCATGCAGCCACATGCGATGGTCCTCGTAATACCGTGCTTCGTCGAGAAGCTGTGCGATCCGGTGCTCGTTCACACCTCATTCCCATTCGATGGTGGAGGGAGGCTTGGAACTGATGTCGTACACCACCCGATTGACGCCACGGACTTCGTTGATGATGCGATTCGAGATGCGCTCGAGGACCTGGTACGGAATGCGCGCCCAGTCCGCGGTCATGCCGTCGATGCTGGTGACGGCGCGCAGTGCGGCGGTGTAGGCGTAGGTGCGGCTGTCGCCCATCACACCCACCGAGCGCACCGGCGTGAGCACCGCCAGCGCCTGCCACGTCCGGTCGTAGAGCCCGAACTCGT
>CAZWNO010000084.1:0-1778 GCA_964635845.1 uncultured Chromatiales bacterium | reverse complement strand
AGCACGGCGAAGGCCTGCCAGATATTGTCATATTCACCTGCCGCACGGATCTCATCGAGAAAAACCTCGTCGACATCGCGCAGCAGATCGAGCTGCGAGCGATCGATGGCGCCGAGAACGCGGATGGCGAGTCCCGGACCCGGAAAAGGATGACGCTCGAGGATGTGCGCGGGGATGTCCAATTCCCGCCCGACGCTGCGGACTTCGTCCTTGAAGAGCTCGCGGAACGGTTCGATGAGTCTGAAATTCATGCGCTCCGGAAGACCGCCGACGTTGTGATGCGATTTGATCGTGGCGGAAGGTCCCTTGAAGTTGACGGATTCAATCACATCGGGATAGAGCGTTCCCTGGGCGAGATACGCGGCGTCACGAAATTCCGAAGCCTCCTTCTCGAAGACCTCGATGAAGGTCGCCCCAATGATCTTCCTCTTCTGTTCGGGATCGGAAATGCCTGCGAGTCTGTCCAGGAACAAATCGCTCGCATCGACAAATTTCAGGGGAATGTGGAACACGTCGCGAAAGGTCGAGACGACCTGCGCGCTCTCATTCTTCCGCATCACGCCGTTATCGATATGGATGCACTGCAGCTGATCACCGATCGCCTCGTGAAGCAGCACTGCCGCAACGGCCGAATCGACTCCACCGCTGAGGGCGCAGATCACGCGTTCACCGCCAACCGTGCCGCGGATTTCTTCCAGTGCCTGCGCGATGAAGGAACGGGGATTCCACCCTCCCTTCGCTTCACAGATGCCGTAGAGAAAATTCGAGAGTATCTTTCTTCCATCCACGGAATGCACGACTTCGGGATGGAACTGCACACCGTACTGCCGCTTTTCGGCGTTGCGTATCGCACAGATCGGCGCGTTCGCCGTATGTGCTATTACCTCGAAGTGGTCGGGGATACGAGAGAGCGAATCGCCGTGGCTCATCCATACGATCGTATCTTGCGGAACGCCGTTGAACAAGTCCGCCCGGCTGTCGAGACTCAGCTCTGCCTTGCCGAATTCCCGCCTTGCCGCGGGATCCACGGCGCCGTTGTGATGCATCGCGATGAGCTGCAGTCCGTAGCAGATGCCGAGAACGGGGATGCCCAGCTCGAACACGTCGCCATCGATCTGCGGAGCTCCCTCCTCGTAGACGCTGCTCGGACCACCGGAGAGGATGACCCCGATGGGATGGTGCATACGCATCGCATCGAGCGCGAGGTGAAACGGATGGATCTCGCAGTAGACGCCAAGTTCACGTACGCGGCGTGCGATCAGCTGAGTGTACTGGGATCCGAAATCAACGATACAGATCCATTCGGCATGATGCATGGGGGTATCCCGGAGGTTGAAAAATGCACTGACCGGCCGGCCCGTGAGAGCCGTCCGGTCATTGCGTGTACCATTGAGACCTTATTTCCCGATGAGCGACTTGTACTGCGCGGCATCCATCAGGCCGTTCACTTCAGCCATATCGAAACCGGACAGCTTCACCATCCAGCCGGCACCGTAGGGGTCGGAGTTGACGAGTTCAGGGCTTCCCTCCAGATCGGGGTTGATCTCCGCTATCGTTCCCGCGACCGGGGCGATGAGGTCGGAGACCGTCTTGACGGCTTCGATAGAACCAAAGGACTCGCCGGTGGCCACTGCACGCGATTCCGGGATATCGACGAACACGACGTCGCCGAGTTCTCCGGCGGCGTATTCGGTAATTCCGACGATGAGCAAATCACCGTCAGTTTTCACCCATTCGTGGGTATCGGTGTACTTGAGATCTTCCGGGAAATTCATGCG
>CAZWNO010000083.1:0-17923 GCA_964635845.1 uncultured Chromatiales bacterium | reverse complement strand
CCGTCACCCTCGGCTGCAGTTTCTGCATTCTCTGCATCGAATTCATGCTGCTTTTCGTGAGGGGATGGAGCAGCAGCTTGATGATGAGCGAGAAAATGATGATGACGACGCCGTAATTCGGGATGAATCGATGCAGAAAACCGAACAACGGCATGACGAGATATTCGGAGAAAGGCCGCACGACCCATTCCCATCCGAGACTCAAGACCTGTTCCATGCCCTTGTATTGCGCGGCAAGCAGATCATAATCCATCGGTCCGATGAACACAGTGAACTTGGAGGTCTCCCTGATCTCACCGCGGTACTTCACCTTGATCCCGGCCTCATAAATCTCCCGCTGTCCTTCTTCCCGGAGATTGTACAGTCTGCCTTCGACATACGCGCCGTTTCCGGTGAATCCGTCCCGCACCATCAATGCGTTGAGGAAATATTTGTTCTTGACCGAGAGCCATTCCGTTTCGCCATCGAAGGTTGCCTTTTCTCCCTCGGTATCGTCGGCATTCACGGTCTCGCGGTTCCCATTCACGAAGATGTCGGTTTCCGAGAAACTGGCTTCTTCAACGCTGTTGCGTTCGGTATGGGCAGGGGAGTGTATCGTGACCTGGTATTCGTTGTTTGCGATGACGTTCGCCATGTTGACTAGTTCAATATCCATATCCATCGCATAGCCGCCGCTGCGGACGATATAGTGCTTGATGATGGCTATGCTGTCACCACGAACGGGCAGAACGGCATCGAATGCATAGGTCGCCGAATCGGTCAGAACGAGTTTACCGCCGGCGGGATATCCCTCGAACCTGAAGTAGAGATCCTTCGTGTCGATAAATCTGCCATCAGAACTGGCGAAGACCAGGTTATAGTCGCTTTTCCTGGCCCAGTCGATCAGCTGAAGCGGTTTATTGTTCCAGGTGTCGAAATTCTTCAGTCTCCAGCGCTTTATACTGCCGCCTCGCGAGGAAAAAATAACTTCGTATTTCTCCGTCTCGACGGTGAATGTTTGGTCACGGCCTTTGGCAAGGTGGCCGAACCACATGCCGAAACGATTGAATTCTGCTTCGGCCGAACTGCTGTCTGCAGGAACAGCGGACGCCGATGGTTTCTGCTTCTGCAAAGGAGCTTCTTTTGCCGCCTTGTTTTCCGCTTTCTGACGGGCCAGTTCCTGCTTCTGTTGCTGCTGCAACTCCTCCGGACTTGGAGAGGTGTACAGCATCCAGGCCACAAAAAGGACGGCAATGAGAATAATACCGATGACAGCGTTTCTGTCCATGTTCACATCATATTGTTTTTATTGTGTTTATGGCACCGGATCATAGCCGCCCTCATGCCAGGGATGACAGCGGGAGATACGTTTTGCTCCCATCCAGACACCGCGAACAGGTCCATACTTTTGAATCGCTTCCATCGCATAGGTGGAACAGGTCGGATAGTACCGGCAGGAGGGTGGAAGCACTGGTGAAATCACGGCCTTGTAGGCACGAATAAGCGCGATGAGAATCGTTGTAAGCAACCGTTTCATACCTGCCTCAGCCGCTTCAATACTGATCCGAGCAATGCCTCGACTGTCCTGTCGACCGTCTCGAATGTAACCGGTTTTTCAATGCGTTGGGAATCTATCAGCAGCACGCAGTTCATTTGCATCCGTCGTTCGAGACAGTAGGCTGCCAACTCATGTTTGCGCTGCCGGTAGGATTCTCTCATCAGGCGGCGAAATCGGTTTCGGGATACCGAATTTCTCGCCTTTCTAACAGCAAATCCCACCGTACACTGGTAAGGTGGGATTTCCCGACGAATATCATAATAGAGCCGGATGCTTCGGTTCTGCACGTAGGTCGCTCGGGAAAATACCTGACCGAACGCCCGGTACCCACGAAGAATTTCGTTTTTCGATAAGCGGTTTCTAACCGGTTTATCTATGCTTTGGCTCGTCACTGACGGTAAGTTTCCACCGCCCCTTCGCACGACGGCGTGCGAGCACTTTGCGGCCGTTCTTCGTGGCCATGCGGGCACGGAAGCCGTGCTTGTTACTTCTCTTGCGGCGACTGGGTTGAAATGTACGCTTCATATGATTCTGCTATTTCTGGTTGTATTCCTTACAGAACTACTAAGTTAGGAACAATGGGTGATAAAAATCAAGTGTGATCCGCGCTTTTTCTTCGAAGAATGTAAATGAACACCGGAGCACCCAGTGCTGCCGTGACAGCGCCAACCGGAAGTTCGTTCGGAGCGATTGCAGTACGGGCTATCAAATCGGAGATTATCAGAAAACTCGCTCCCATGAAGAACGATACGGGAACGAGGAGGCGATGGTCGGGGCCGAACATTCTCCTTGCAGCGTGGGGTACGAGTAATCCGACAAAACCGATCGCTCCCGCGAAACTGACAACGAGCGCGGTCATCAGCGAGGCGGAGATATACAGGAGCGCCTGCCGATGGCGGACGACGAGTCCCAGGTGCGAAGCGGCTTCCGATCCCAGAGCCATCACATTCATCTGCCCCGCCAGAAAAAACAGAGCAACGAGCAGTGCCATGACAGAAGGAATCAATATCGCGGCTTCTGTCATCGTCGCATTGCCCAGGTAGCCGATCAGCCAGAATAAAGCGTTCCGCACCGGACGGTCCATCGTCGAGACCAGACCAAGAATGATCGCCGACAGAAATGCACCGATCATCACCCCGCTGAGCAGAAGTGTGTTGTCTTCGATTTTTCCTTCGAGTCCGAGGCGATACACCACCGCCACGACAATCAGCGCCGTGAAGAATGCCATCGCCGGCTGCAGCAGCAGGAAATGCGAAGAGAGACCGGTGGCAATGGCCACGAGAGCCCCGACCGATGCGCCGCTCGAAACGCCCAGTATATATGGGTCCGCGAGCACGTTGCGCAAGAGCACCTGGAAGACGAGTCCTGCAACGGCGAGTCCTCCTCCAACGAACAACGCGGTGAGTACGCGGGGAAGTCGAATGTCCAGCAATACTGCGCGGACCGAATGCATTTCGGGGAGATATCCCCCGGTGACGATACTCAGCATATCAGGAAATGAGATCGTGAACTCTCCTATACGCAGGGATATCAGTGCACAAAGGATTGTCAACAGCCCGGTCAGTGCACTGACACGCAGCGTGCGGCCGGGTGATGCAAGCGCCGGAATGCTCATCGCAGCAGTGCCGTCCCCGAAGCGTCGCGATGGGAGAAATGAGCTTCCGCGTTCAATCGCTTTGCCGGATGTCCGCGTCGCTCTGCTCGTATTCCGCGGCACTGTGTTCGCTGATCAGCTTCCACATCAGATCCTTCAGTTCGGAAACACCCTCTCCGCTGACCGATGAAAAGGCATGCACATCGGCAGCGAGTGCAGCTTTCAATTGCTCAACCCGATTACGCGCGTCCTCGTCAGCGGCATCCATTTTCGAAATGGCAATGAACCACGGCTTTCGCGCAAGCTCGCTGCTGTAAGACGCGAGTTCGTTGCGCAGTACGTCAAGATCGCGCAGGTAGTCTTCGCAGAAACTCTCGATCAGGATAGCGAGGACCCTGGTACGCTCGACGTGTTTGAGGAACTGTATCCCCAGCCCTTTACCCTCGTGAGCGCCTTCTATCAGTCCGGGAAGGTCGGCGACGGTGAAACTGTCGAACTCCCTGTAGCGGACGATCCCGAGATTCGGTTCGAGCGTGGTGAAGGGGTAATCCGCGATCTTCGGCTTCGCAGCGGAGATCGCCGAAATCAAAGTGGACTTCCCTGCATTGGGAAATCCGACCAGGCCTATATCTGCGATCAGCTTCAGTTCAAGCAGGAGCTGCCTGACTACGGCGGGCCGTCCGTTTTCCGCCCTTCGCGGAGTCTGATTCGTCGCAGTGGCGAATTCCGCGTTCCCGCGGCCGCCGCGGCCGCCGGATGCAGCCAGATACTGTTGTCCCGGATTGACCAGGTCGACCAGCACTTCCTCCGTTTCTGCATCGCGCACCACGGTTCCGCATGGAACCTGTATTATGATATCCTCTCCCGAGCGGCCGGTGCGAAGGGACTTCTGCCCTTTCGCTCCATCTTCCGCGGCATAGGTCCGATGGTAGCGCTGATCGAGCAGCGTGTGAAGCTGCGGATTGGTAACGAAGACCACGTCGCCCCCCTTGCCGCCGTTACCCCCGTCCGGTCCGCCTTTCGGAACGTATTTTTCTCTGCGAAAACTGACACAGCCCGCTCCCCCCTGACCGGAGCTCACCGAAATGGCTACTTGGTCGACGAACACGGCGGCTCACTTCTTGCTAGCGTAACGCTTGTAAATATCGTCCGTGAATTTGACCGCGAGACGCGAATACATATCGACGTCGTACTTGATGAACAGCTCGTCAATATACTCGGAGGCCTGCCGCCATGTGGATTTTCCGTTCAGCACCTGCATAGCTCGGTTGAACGCATCTTCGTTCTTCCCGAACAGCTTCTTCGCATACTTTTTTCTGTCACCGGCGGGCAGGAGCTGGTTGAGATCGCCGAATTCCTGGATCACTTTTTCCACGGAAACAGCATCCTCGATTTCCTCATCTTCCTTCTCAAGCGTGGCTACGCGATGTGACTGCGGCAGCGGTGTCTCGTCTTCAATGATGGGGATGTCATATTGTCGGGCGGGTTTCGTGACAGGCGCAGTGTCAAAATCATCGAGATCGAGCTGACCGAGCAGCTCCTCGGCGGGTTTCAGCTGATCATCCTGTCTGAAGGGATCATCCGTCGCAGGAAGGGAATCAGAGATGCGGTTCTCCGTCGGCCCGAGATCATTCAGATCGATGTCCTCCATGCCTTCCGCTTCCTTCTCCCAGTCGATATCCTCGTCGGTGGCGGCTTCGGCCTTCACCGTTTCGCCGGTGATATCCAATTCCATCCCCGCCTCGACCGACGTGCCGGGCATGTAGGTATCGAGTGCCGATTCTTCGATTTCAGAGAGGAGTGATTCCTCTTCGTCATCGTCACTGAAACGTATCGAACCGAGTTCCTCGAGCGTGATGTCCGGTATCTCGTCTTTCGATCCCAGATAGTGCTCCCTCGGCTGTTCTTCGTCGTCCTGGAGAAATATGTCCGGGAGAGATTCCTCGACCAGTGCCTCTGCGGCGGACACGCTTTCCTCTTCGGTCATGACATCCGGCGAGACGTTGACGATCGCATCCTGCCTGAGAATGCTCTCGTCCATAAAGGAGGAAGCTTCGTCGTCCGCGGCGTCCTCGCCGGGTTCCGAAACCTCCGGCAGGTCTGCCGGCGCCGAGAATCCGTATTCGTCTTCACTGGTTTCATTCATCGGATGTTCATCCGGTACAGGCAGTTCTGCTTCATCCGCATCATCCAGCGTGCGGGTTATGTTGTCATCCTCCAGCACGATGACTCCCTCTTCCTCATCGGAGATGATGAAATCAAGTGCGTCATGTTCGCTGCCGAGATCTCCATGATGGACCTCCTCCTCACCGAATCGACCCACTTGCGGCAAGTCGAAATCCTCTCCCGCGGTGACATTGCGTTCCGGTTTCATACTACCCTTCCGGCTGAGCTGCTCGCTGACGATGGTTGAAATGTCGACTCCCAACGAGAAGTCGGCTTCGCTGATCAGCATCACGAGATCATGCAGCGACATCATCTCATGATTCTTTTTTTCCTGATCCAGACGCTCGACGATGGTTCCAAGGTTTTTGTCGTCATAGAAAATGGACAGTGCCTCGATCGGAGCCAGCAGCTCATCGGAGGGATTGCCCATGCTGAAAAGATCATACAGAGGCTCGCTGAGGTGCGCGATTTTCCTGCTATCGAAATTCCGCACGACCTCCGCATCGATATGCTCGATCAACTCGGTGAACTTCTTCACGTTGATCACCGAAAGATTCTTCTTGTCGAAGTACTCCCGGAGAATGATCCCGTAATACTCGTAGTGCCAGAACGATCGCAACGCCTCGAGGATGTTGTCTGTGGCCGCGTGCTCCCGTTCGGCAAACAGGTATTTAACCAGGGTCCACTGGGGACGACACACATAATTGAAAAGCAGAATGACATTTTTCTCCAGCGCCGCATCGTACTCCGCGGCAGAAAACACGGCGTAATCGCGAGCACTCTCCCCGATGTGTTCGAAGAATTCCTGTACTTCCGGATCGTCGTAATGAAAATGGGGCGACTCCAGCAGCCGCTCTTTCTCCTCGCGCACCCAGATGTCGATGTCGGCCTCGAACAGGCGCTTGAGCGCCGGCGGCATCGCGGATGCGAAGATCTGACGCGATGTGATGGAATCGGCGCCTTCGATGGTACCCTTGCGGAGAGTGGCGATGGTCTCTTCGATGTTCCGTTCGAACATTGCAGTGTCCACGGTTGTAAATGGAAATAACGCGGCACCGGAATCCGGTTCGCCGCGAGTAATATCAGGAATTATACACCTTGATCTCCGGTATACCGGAATTCCGTGTCGACGCTGCGGACGACCACCTCGGCGATGACCGGAGGCATGCGCTTGAACTGATTGCGCCGAATCAGCGACCGGACGGTGTCCACAAACGCGGGATCGAATCCCCGAAGGTGAAGCTGTTCGTCGGATCGTTGCTCGTCCACCATCTGCACAAGAAGTTCATCGACCTGTGCATAGGTGAAACCGAATTCGCCTTCGTCCGTCTGGCCCTTCCAGAGATCCGCGCTCGGCGCTTTGTGAACGATGACGTCGGGGACATCCATGTACTCTGCGAGTTGCCATACCTGTGTCTTGTACAGATCGCCCAGCGGATTGATGGCACAGGCGGAGTCGCCGAACAGCGTGCTGTAGCCCAGGAGCGTCTCGGTCTTATTACCCGTTCCGACGACGAGACCTTGTTCACGCGCCGAGCGGTCGTACAGGACAATCATGCGCTGGCGCGCCATGATGTTTCCGCGACGCAGTTTGTCCATCTCCGGTTCCAAGGCAATCAGCGGATCCACCATCGGAGTAATGTCCACCAGTTCCCTGCGCACTCCCAGTTTCCGAACGACGAGTTCGGCATGCTCGATGCTTTCGGGACTGCTGCTTCGATAAGGCATCAGTACGCACAATACATTCTCTGCTCCCAGCGCCCGAGCACACAGCGCCGCGGACAGAGCGGAATCCACACCGCCCGAGAGTCCGATGATCGCGTGTGACAATCCGGTTTTTCCGATCTCCTTCGTGATGAAACCGGTCAATAACTCGGCAACAGCGGCAGTGTCAAGTTTCAGTTGAGGTAACATGCACCTGTATGTTTAATTATTGGAACTTACGAAACATGCACCTCCAAATCAATGCGGAGGTCACGACAACCCGCAACCGATCCGGCATTATCACGTACAACGAACGCAATGGGCTCAGGAGATCCGATATGAAAATGAAAATAATTGCCGTGTTGACCGTCAGCTGGCTGGCTTTTGCAGGATTCGTCTCAGCGCAGGATGGCACCGTACGAACGGTGTCATTCGATGGAGCGCGTGAGGTGGTTGCGGAGATCAACGGTGGATTCGGAACGTTATATCTGAAGCGTGGCAGTGGTGACGATCTTCTTACACTCAGGGAGAAACGGTCGACAAAGAAAAAATACGAATCGGATGTTGAACTCGACTACCACGTGAACGACGGTGTCGGGTATCTGACAGTCGATCTGGGAACGGGCGATGGCAGCGACATGAATGCGTTAGCCACGTTGCTCAGGGGACGACCGTCCCGCACCTGGTATCTGTCCGTCAGCGATCGCGTCCCGATCCGCTTCGATATCACCATCGGCGCAGGCAAGGCATCGATCGACCTGACGGGAATGCATATTCGTTCATTCGATCTCGACGCCGGCGCCGCTTCCGTGCATCTCAAAATGGACAGCCCGAACCTCGAGGAGACGGGCTCGATCTCCCTCTCCGCGGGCGTGGGATCACTGCGCGCGGAGAGGATGGGCAATCTTCGTTTCCGGCGGCTCGAGTTCGAAGGCGGTCTTGGCGAGTACCATCTTGACTGCACGGGTGAACTTCCGGACCACGCGAGCATCACCACGGATCTCGGTGTCGGATCGCTCACGATCGTGCTTCCGGAAGGCATCGGTGCAAAAGCGGTCACCGATGCAAACTGGTTCAATTCCACCAAAATGTACCGTTTCATCCGGAAAACAGACGATACGTACATCACGCCGGACTTCGACAAACGCACACGGCACGTTCAGCTCGATCTTCAGAGCGGACTCGGCTCGGTCGCGGTACGCTGGGCCCGATGATCGCTTATCGCTGAAGCAGAATCCTTGAAATACGGAAAATGCGAAGAGGCTGTCCCGGGTTTCTTCCTTCTTGCTGTCATCTTCCACCCAGCATCTTGTAGCGGAAGTGGAAGTGGTGAAGGAAACCCGGGACAGCCTCTTTTCCGTACTCGAGGCCGGGGTCGAACCGGCACGGGTTTTAAAGCCCACTGGATTTTGAGTCCAGCGCGTCTGCCAATTCCGCCACTCGAGCGATGCTTCATAATTTCGTCAATCGCCCGGAGCGAAACAAGCCACCTCCCTCACTCCGCATCGGCATCGAACCCGGACGGAGTGTCCGGGGCATACCGCTCGCTACTTTGCCAGCAGCATGCGGCGATGCTTGACGACGGTCGGAGTGCGCAGCACGGCGATATACACACCAGAAGGCAAGCCCTGGCCGTCGAATTCGCAGACGTGCACACCCGGCTCGAGCAGCCCATCTGCAAGAGTGGCGGACAGACGTCCCATCACGTCATAGACCTGAAGTACCGTGTGGCCTCGTTCGATAAGCACGAACTCGAGCACCGTTCTGGGATTGAAGGGATTGGGACGGTTCTGCCGGAGCAGCACCTGCGTGCTGCCGTCGAAAAGACGTGTACCCCCGTCCCGGCAAATCCCGAGCAGGGTGAAGCGGCCGTCGATGACGTTGACCGTGAGATCGCCACCGATTGACGCCACATCTGTCAGCAGCAGATCCGTCTGTTCCGCATCACCCAGTGTGACCATCATCGGAATGCGCAGCGCCACTTCGTTCGCGTCCGTGACCAGTGGAATATTCAGGTCGAGCACGCGCTCGTCGCCTATGACGGATCCCCTGTTCGAGCCCGTGGGAACAAGCAGGCTGCTGCGGTAACGCAACTTCGCACTGATCCCTGTTGCGCCGAACAGGGAGATGTTCTGTGCGTTGCGAAGGTAGATCGGAACTTCCACGATTTTTCCCGGCTCGGCACTCAGCGTGTCGACGACGAGATCGACGTTCGCAGTGCCGCGGATTCCATGGACAGGAATCCCGATTTCTTCGCACGACGGCGCATGCTGCAGAAGCAGCGTCAGGGCATGTTCCCCGTCCATGCCCGGATCCTCAAACATCACCGTGAGATCCACGCTCGACCCGGGACTCAGGTTGACAGGAAGTCCGCTCACTATCCTGAACGGTGGCATATCCGTTGCGGACGCGATGGTGACGGGCACATTCCCGGAATTCGTCACGGTCGTGCTCAGCGTGACGGGAAGATCCTCCGCGCGCTGCAAACCGAAATCGACGGCTGCCACCTGGAGCCCGATGCTGTCCCGTTGTCCTCTCATCGTGCGGTCAATCAGCAGGGAACAGCGGTCCACCTCGACCCGCAAGGCACCGGTATACGTGCCCGGGAGCACGGGCGCGAAGCGAAGCAGTACGTTCTGCCCGGCGCCCGGTGCCAGAGGAAAGGGAGCCACGGGAGAGATGATGGTGAACGCCGGATTGAACGAGATGAGATCCTCCACGATGACGTCCAGATCGCCGTCGTTGCGTATCACGATCATTTCGTCCGCTGATTCCCCCGCGCAGCGCAGCGGCGTGAAATCCGGAACATCGGACACGAATATCTCCACATTCCGAGACAGCGCAGAAAGTCCGATCTCCGCGGTGCGGCTGCATCCGTCGGTATCCGTTTCGAGACGGAGTGTCCCGCTGAGACTGCCCGGCACGGAATGGAGCACGCGCAGCTGCACCGGCATGCTCGCGCCGGGTTGCAAGGTGATCGGCCAGGCAGCAGGCGCCGGCGAAATCAGCTCGAACGCGGGCGGATCGATCGACGGGAGAAGCATACGCAGCGGGACGGTACCGGTGTTCGTCAGTTCTGCCGATGCGGAGGCGAACGCCGTTTCGCAGAAGACGACATCGGGAAACTGCAGGGACGTCGTCGAGACAGTGAAATCGGCGATGTCGACCTGAATGCTGTGCGGTATGACGATCCGGGTCGCCCCCGGACTGTTGCTGGAAATGATAAGCGAGTCGGATACGAGACCGGATTGTCCGGTTTGACGTGTGAACCTGGTGATGAATCGGATCGATTGCATCGCATCGATGGACAGCGGGAACAGGGCCGGTTCCAGCAGTTCGAATCCTCGTGTGCCATCGACAAATCCCGCTCCGGATATGACAAGAATACCGTCACCGACATTCTCGACCATCATCGTATCGAATACGATATCGTCGCACACAATTCCCTGCAGCTGCCTGTTCCCCTCGGCGACAATTTCGGGAGCGGTGCGGGAAATGAGGATGTTCGCCGCGGCCTGTGACATCACCCAGGCCGGTTTTGCCAGGTACTGATCGCTCGAGGGGGAATCGACCTGCTGCAGCGCGGCGAGATAGTACACGTTGTCAATCGCCGGAAGATCGATGTCGATCGTCCAGCTGTCCGTATATCCGCTGAGCGTGCCGATATCCGTCCAGGGCATGCGATCCGATTTCAGCAGCAGTCGGATATCGCTGCCGTCGCCCGTACCCGTGAGTGTGAAGGAACGGCGGACAAACGTGGTGGTATCGGTGGATGGTCCGAAGGTCATGCTTTCCTCCACCGGGAGACCACTGCTGAACCACCCGATGGGACCGTCCATACGGATGCGTCCACCCCCGCCGCGCGGACCGGGTCCGACTCCGCCTTCGGCCCTGATCTTCCATATCCCCGATGGGAGTCTGCTTTCGAGCAGCACTGCTCCGCCCGATCCTGATCCTCCGTCGCCGCTGGCGCCGTTCGATCCGCCACCGCCGAGCGCGGTGAACAGATAGCCATCCAGCTGCCGTGCGTAGAGCCGAAGCGCGCCGCCGCCGCCGCCGCCGTCACCGGAACAAGAAAACGCCATCTGCGGATTACCGCTCGCTCCGCCGGATCCGCCGGCGAATGGAACGATGAACCCATTGCCGTGGGCCTGCCCGCCGTTTCCATTTCTTGATGACCCTCCAGCCGTGGCGTAGCCGCCACCTCCGCCTGCCTGCGTCTGCTGCTGTCCGCTGCCGCCTCCATAACCTCCCGGAGGATTGCAGCCACCGCCGTCAGCACAGCCTTCACCGGAAAATCCGAAGGGATGTCCTGTGCCCCCTCCCGACGCTTCGTGCGCCGGTGCATTGCCGCCGGGAACCCCGTTGAGACTTCCTCCGGTGCTGCCGATATTCGCGCCGCTGCCTGCACCGGGTTTGCGGAATTCATCACTGCCCGCAGGATTACCCGAGCGGTTGCGTCCACCCGGTCCCCCGCCGGTGAAGCCGTCGCCGCCGTCTGCACCATTGCCGGTAAAGTCACAGAAATTCCCGCCGCCGCCGCCGCCGCCGGGACCGCCATGTTTCGTGTCCGCATCGACGGCGATCAGTGTGCTGCTCCCGGTGCGCACGGGACCTTTCGAGAGAATGATGACCGGGAGCAGTCCCTGGTTGCCCGGCATCGCCGGATCACAGTCCGCCTTGGATACACCGTAGCTGCTGCCCATCAATTCCAGACTGTCGACGATCATCGCACCGCTGCGGGAGCGAAGTCCCCACACGCCGCCGCTGCCGAGATCCCCGTTCGTCGATGACGTGACCGCCGGCTGCGGGCGCACGATATAGAACGTCGCGGAGTTCTGCGTCACTCCGTTGTATCGCACCTGAATCGGGATGATGAATTCCGGTGATAATCCCTGCCAATTATCGCTATTCGGCCGGAGGTCGGGATGAACGAAGACCTGGGCGGAGATCATGCGACCATTCCAGGAAACAACCAGCGGACCGATGACAATCTTTCCGGTATCCGCTGGGTTCGCGCACTCCAACCGAAGGTCGTCACCGGGATTGTTGTGCCGGAATCCGTCGGGTCCGAAATTTCCCGGGAGGTCACGCGGACCGATCACCTCGACATAGGTGTTCATGCCGGGTGTTCCTATGTCGGGTATGATATACGAGATCGCCTGCGGCCATGCATTCGGGGAAACCATGACGAGAAACGCCAGCAGGATCGTTGCGAAGTGTGCGTAGGATCGTTTCATACCGCTACCATTTATTCGTTCGAACGAAGATGAGGAGATTCCACTGCAGTGTAGAAAATTGATGACTGAGATTCAATGTCAATACCGCGTCCGTCCCTCTTGTTCGGATCGGTAACTCGAAACGCAACGAGGCTGCCCGATTGATTTCGGACAGCCTCGTTCTGCGCTCAACTGAATTCAGATTTCCGAGTCTTCATCGAGCAGGATGCGCATGACCTGCTGGGCCGCAAGTGAAACAATTGTTCCCGGACCAAAAACTGCGACTGCTCCATGGCGATAGAGAAAATCATAGTCCTGCACGGGAATCACGCCACCGACGATCACGAGGATATCATCCCGGTCGATCTTCTGCAGTTCCTTTACCAGTGCAGGTACCAGCGTTTTGTGTCCGGCGGCGAGACTGCTGACCCCGATCACATGCACGTCATTTTCTGCCGCCTGGCGTGCGGCTTCTTCCGGTGTCTGAAACAGCGGACCGATATCCACGTCGAAGCCAAGATCCGCGAATGCGGTCGAGATGACTTTCGCGCCGCGGTCGTGGCCGTCCTGCCCGAGCTTGGCGATCATGATGCGTGGACGGCGTCCCTCATGCTGCGCGAAACGGTCTGTCATCTTCCTCGCCGTGAGGAAATCCCGATCATCGCCAGCCTCGCTGCTGTATACACCTGAGATGGAGCGAATCACCGCCTGATGCCGCCCGAACACTTTCTCCATCGCATCGGACATCTCGCCGAGCGTGGCGCGTTTCCGCGCGGCTTCGATGCAGCAGGCAAGCAGGTTGCCACTCCCTGCCGCTTCACGTGTGAGCGCTTCGAGCGTCTGGTGCACTTCCTCCTCGTTCCGTCCGGCGCGCAGTTCCGCGAGCCGCTGCCTCTGTGCTGCAAGCACCGCGCTGTTGTCGACCTCGAGGATATCGATGGGATCCTCGGTCTCGAGCCGGAATTTGTTTACTCCGACGATGGTATCCTTTCCGGAGTCGATTCGCGCCTGTTTGCGCGCGGCGGCTTCCTCGATACGCATTTTCGGAAGACCCGCTTCTATCGCCTTCGTCATTCCGCCCAGGCCTTCGACTTCCTGAATCAGCTGCCAGCCCCGACAGGCGAGCTCATGGGTGAGACGCTCCACGTAATAGGAACCGCCCCACGGATCGATGGCGCGGCAGATGTTGCTCTCATCCTGTATCAACAGCTGCGTGTTGCGGGCGATGCGCGCGGAGAAATCCGTCGGCAGTGCGATCGCTTCGTCAAGCGCATTCGTATGCAGGGATTGCGTATGCCCCTGCGCAGCGGCCATGGCTTCTATACAGGTGCGCGCAACGTTATTGAAAGGATCCTGTTCGGTGAGGCTCCAGCCCGAAGTCTGGCTGTGCGTCCGAAGGGACATGGATTTCGGATTTGTCGGACCGAACTGATGGATGAGTTTCGCCCACAGCATGCGTGCGGCACGCAGCTTCGCGATCTCCATGAAGAAGTTCATTCCTATCGCCCAGAAGAACGACAGCCGGGGCGCAAAGTGATCGATACCCAGCCCCGCGGCGAGTCCGGCCCGGACATACTCGAGTCCGTCGGCCAGCGTGTATGCCATTTCGATATCCGCCGTCGCTCCCGCTTCCTGCATGTGATAGCCGGAGATGGAGATGGAGTTGAACTTCGGCATGTGCTGTGCGGTGAACGCGATGATGTCCGAAACGATCCGCATGGACGCGGCAGGCGGATAGATGTACGTATTGCGGACCATAAACTCTTTTAAAATGTCGTTCTGAATGGTCCCGCCAAGCTGTTCCAGTGCGACACCCTGTTCCTCCGCCGCGACAATGTACAGTGCCATGATGGGAAGCACCGCTCCGTTCATGGTCATCGACACCGACATTTTGTCGAGCGGGATCTTATCGAACAGGATGCGCATGTCGAGAATGGAGTCGATAGCCACGCCGGCCTTGCCTACATCGCCCACCACACGGGGATTGTCGGAATCGTATCCGCGGTGTGTCGCAAGATCGAATGCGATACTGAGACCCTTCTGCCCGGCGGCCAGATTCCGGCGATAGAAGGCATTCGATTCTTCCGCCGTGGAAAAACCTGCATACTGCCTGACCGTCCACGGGCGGGTGACATACATACTGCTGTACGGCCCGCGCAGGAAGGGGGGAATACCGGCGACGAAATCAAGATGGCCCAGCCCGTCAAGATCGTGCTCCGCGTATAACGGTCCCACGGCGATATGCTCGGGTGTCATCCATGTCAATCCGGCGAGATCGTGGGCAGGCGCCGCGTCACGGGCGCGCGTCTCCCATTCCTTCATCGTATGTTTCGCAACGCCGGAAACATCGAAATTCCGCTGTGTGAAATCAGGTTTCATCGTCCTTCCTCGTTTCCGTTCTCAATTGCGACTCCCAGACGCCGGAGGAGCTGTGCGAGAATCGCCCCCGCATCCGACTTGACATGAATGAACAGGTCTACTCCCGCCTTCTCGAGCATCTCGACACTGTCTTTCGGATACCCCGCCACGACGACGATCATCCTGCTGTCCGATTCGCGGAGTGTGGAGATCATGCGCGGCAGCATGTCAGGGTAGCTTTCGTCATCGCTGCACGCGACCAGTACATCCGCTCGCGCATCCAGCGCCGCGGCAGCGGCCGCTTCCGGAGTGTCGAAACCGGGATTATCGATGACATCGAGTCCCGCGGTCCCGAAAAATCCGGATGTGAACGTCGCTCGGGCGCGGCGCCAGAATCCTGGTCCGTATGTTGCGAGAAAAATCTTCGGTTTCGCTTCCGAAGAGGAAACAGCATCACGGAGGTGTTCGAAATCTTCCGCCGCGCGGAACTGGCGCAGCTGACGAATACGGGTGGTATCCCGGCCGCTGTCACGCAGAACATCGTTTACCTCCGCCACGGTGAGCCCTTCCTGCAATACGGCAGCCATGGCAGCGATCATGTTTCCTGATCTGCCGCGGAGCACTTCCCGAAGGGACTGGGAGAGCACGGTTGCGTCGGTCATCCGTCCCGAAAGGTGGTTTTTGAGGGAATCCTCTATCTGTTTCGCAACCTGCGGAATATCAGGCATCTCGTTTTTCAGCGCCTTTTCGCCGAGGTTCGGATACTGGTTGCTTCCTACGATCACATCGCGCCGCCGCGATATGTTCTTCCGTTTTTCCTCCGCAGTCTTCTCGATCATATCCTGGATGAAACCGTTCTGCGCCGCCGCCAGGAAACCTCCCTGACCTTCTATGCTCTGAAACAGACGCCAGGTCTCGTGTGCGACGGAGTCGGTCAACGTCTCGATGTAATAGGACCCCGCCGCAGGATCCGCCACCTGCCCGATGCGCGATTCCTCGCGCAGGACGATCTGCAGATTTCGGGCGATGCGCTTTGAGAAGGTTCCCGGAACAGACGCGATTTCATCGAAGGGCGCGGTATAGAGCGATTCCACGCCTCCTATGATACCGGCCATCGCCTCGATGGTACACCGCAGCATGTTCACGAACGGATCGTATTTCGTCTGATGCCACCATGAGGTACGCGCATGGATGCGCATCTTCCGGCTGTCCGCGTCTGTGATCCCGAACAAACTGGTGATGTGCGACCAGAGCAGGCGCGCCGCGCGGAGCGTCGCGATCTCCATGAAGAAACTCATACCAATCGGAAAATCGAAACGCATGCGCCGCGCCACGGTATCGGGAGAAATACCGAGGTCCGTGAGACGGTGCATGTACTCCACCGCGGAGGCCATCATGCAGGCAAGTTCCTGTACTGCGCTTGCCCCGGCATTGTGGTAGCACTCGCCACAGACCGAAAACACGGTTGTCGGCAGAGCACGCTGCTCCACATAATTGATCGCGTCGCGAAGAAGGATGAAGGTCGTGTCGATGGAGTACGGCAGCTCGCCGAGGCTGATCAGATGCGCAAGTGGATTGAAATCCACATGGGAGACCGAGCGTTCGGTCGCCGCCGCCATCGAGAGGATAATGGGCGACGACATGCCCGCATGCAGGTCGAACACGACATCGGGAACCATTTTGGAGATAATTACCTGGAAATCCGGAATATGCTGCACGGACGTTCCCGCCACTCCTGCCAGCGAGGCCGCATCGCTTGTACCGGAGGCATTTACCGCGGCACGATCGAGCTGCAGCGAAACGACATTTTGTCCGCTCCTCCGGGCGTGTACAATCTCCCGTGCGGCGTCTTCCACCAGCGGCGCAGTCGTGGTTTGTGCGATGTTCCATGGATGACCGCTGTGTCCCAACGGTTCCGTACCGCGTACGTACGGATCGAATCCCGGCAGCGTGCCAAGATGCGAAAGCGATGCGAGATCCTCACGCATGTACATTGGCTCGACACGGAATCCTTCATAGGTGTTCCAGCGCAGCCGTTCGAAGTCCGCGCCTTTGAGGTCGGCAGCAACCTGCTGTTTCCATTGTTCCTTCGTGGGCGCGGGAAACTCGTCAAAGAGCTTCCCCCCGTCGTTTGATTTTCCGATTTCACTCATGAGTGTTCTCTGCAGCATTTCTGAAAGCCGGAGGCGACAGGATCGCCTTCGGCATCGCTTGTGATGAATTTAGCGATTTCCGCCCTGTAAAAAAACCGTATCTGTCCTGTTTATGTCAGATGCACCCGGTGGACACGGAGGTCGGGACGTTTGAGGAAAATTTCTCCGAGCTGTTTGAACTTCTGCGGCACGTCGGAGACGAAGAAGGAATAATTCGGCTGTTCCGCAGAGGGGTTGAGCAGGTTGTTTTCCCGCAGCAGCGCTTCCACCTCCCGTGCCGCGGCCTCGCCGGAATCGATCAATGTCACATCGCCGCCGACGGAGCGCTGTATCACGTCACGAAGGATCGGATAATGCGTACACCCGAGAATCAGCGTGTCTATCTGATGCTGCCGCAGATCGAGGAGATATTCATCTGCAACCATCTGGGACACGGGGTGATCGGTCCATCCCTCCTCCGCAAGCGGCACGAAGAGCGGACAGGGTTTGGAGACAACCTCGAATGAAGAGTCACGCTGGAGAAGTGCACGGGAGTAGCTGTCACTGGCGATCGTGGCGAGTGTCCCGATGACACCGATCTTTCCGCGTATGGTCGCACGGCATGCGGCTTCCGCTCCGGGATCGATCATGCCGATGATCGGTATGTCAAAATGCGCCTTGAGGTCATCGATGGCGACAGCAGACACGGTGTTGCATGCCACGACGATGATCTTCACCCCTCGCTGCAGAAGAAAACGGGTATCCTCGAACGCGTATTCCCGGACGACCTCGGCGGATTTCGAACCGTATGGAACACGCGCCGTGTCACCGAAATAGGTGATGTTTTCGTATGGCAGTTGCCGCATGAGCGCGTGCACAACGGTCAGACCTCCGATACCGGAATCGAAGATGCCGACGCTCTTCTGCT
The DNA here is from genome assembly GCA_964635845.1 of uncultured Chromatiales bacterium. GTDB lineage: Bacteria > Bacteroidota > Ignavibacteria > SZUA-365 > SZUA-365 > SZUA-365. The sequence continues at coordinate 285 of CAZWNO010000083.1, read as the reverse complement.
GCTGTGATATGGTCCAGTCGTGTGGCAAAGTGTTATTGAGTCAGGCTTTTGATCTGTTCGAGAAGCCGCTGTCTGAGTTGCTGCTGCCGCACTGCATCCGTGAACGCGTTTCCCTTGCGGTCCACGACATAGAAGGAATCGACCACGCCGTCAATCCGCGTAGCAATTTTGGCAAATACGACGTTCAATCCAAATGCAGAAAGTTCTGACGCGAGCTTGTAGAGCAGGCCGAATGTATCCGGAGCGTACACCTCGACGATTGTCTGTTCCTGGCCATCGGACGAT
>CAZWNO010000082.1:12460-18173 GCA_964635845.1 uncultured Chromatiales bacterium | reverse complement strand
GATTTGACGGATATCACGGATGAATACGGATGACTTTTATCGGAATCGCTGCTGCTGGAGTCCAACGGAAAACGCACGCGAAGCGAAATCGACAAAAGCCATCCGTGAGAATCCGTACGATCCGTCGAATCCGTGTTCGGTCTTATTGAGCGTTTTCCGTCGCGAGTGCGGCGTCGCGCTGGCGGTGACGGTCGAGGGTGGAATTCCGCGCTTCTTGCTATATTTGAAGTGTCGTCGGTATGGGAACGACGGCATTCCGACTCTCCGTCAACGATTACGGGTTTTCCATGAACATCAAAGCTGAAGCCGGCCGCGGCGGGAAGAACGTGCGCTCCGATTGCCACGTCACGATCACACCGCGGAATACCGGCGGCATCGACCTGCGGCTGCAGAGCAAGGTGGAGGCGCTGTACGGCGCTTCCATCCGCGCGCTCGTCGCGTCGGTACTCGCACATTTCGACATTCCGCATGCGGAAGTCCTGATTGAAGACAGCGGCGCGCTGCCCTACACCATCGCCGCGCGCATCGAGGCCGCGGTCAAGCGGCTGCGTCCCGAAGAGACGCGCTCCTACCTGCTGCCGTACCGTGAGGGACTCCGCCGCCCGACAGCGCGCGACCGCTTCCGCCGTTCGCGCCTCTACCTGCCGGGCAACGATCCGAAGCTCGCGATTAATGCGGGCATCCATACGCCCGACGGCGTCATCCTCGACCTCGAGGATTCCGTCGCACCCGCGGAGAAGGACACCGCGCGCATCCTCGTGCGCAATACGCTACGCGAGGTGGATTTCGGCGGCGCCGAACGCATGGTGCGCATCAACCAGCTGCCGCTGGGACTCGAGGATCTCGACGCCGTCATCCCGCAGGAACCGAACCTCATCCTCATTCCCAAGGTCGAAACCGCGGCCCAGGTCACCGAGGTCGACGACCGCATCGAATCGCTCCGCGCTTCCTTCGGCATCGAAGCGCCGGTCCACCTGATGCCCATCGTCGAGAGCGCAAAAGGGGCGGTGTTCGCCTACGAGATCGCCTGCGCCTCACCGAATGTCGTCGCGCTCGCGATTGGACTTGAAGACTACACCGCGGACATCGGCGCCGAGCGCACCCTGGAAGGGAAGGAGAGCCTGTGGATGCGCGGCGCGGTGCTCAACGCCGCGCGAGCGGCCGGTGTGCAGGCAATAGACACGGTGTTCTCCGATGTCAACGACATGGAGGGACTCCTCGTCTCCGTGCGCGAAGCGAAGGCCCTCGGCTTCGACGGCAAGGGCTGCATCCACCCACGGCAGATCGCCGTCGTGCATGAAGGCTTCGCACCCGATGAAAAATCGATAGAGAAAGCGAAGAAGATCGTCCTGGCCTTCGATGAGGCGCAGCGGCAGGGACTCGGCGTCGTGTCCCTCGGATCGAAGATGATCGATCCCCCCGTCGTCAAGCGCGCGCAGCGCACGATCGACCTGGCGCTGCGGTCGGGAATTCTGAACGAAGGCTGGAAGGAGGAAGCGCATGAAGGATAAGCTTGTCCGCAATGCAGCGGGACGCGATGTCGTCACCGCGATCAACGGCTCGACAGCCGTGCCGTACATGGGCGTGGGGAAATACAAACCCGAGGGGAGGAAGGCCGCACCGCCGGTCGCCACCTGCGCAGACTATCCCGCCGACGGCAACAAGATCGTCGCCGATCTGAAGACCGCGCTGGCGAAGGCGGGTCTCCGCGACGGCATGACGATCTCGACGCATCACCATTTCCGCAACGGCGACCTGGTGGCGAACCGCATCTTCGACGCGGCCGCCGAACTCGGTGTGAAGGACCTCCGCTGGTTTCCCTCCGCCGCGTTTCCCTGTCATGAACCGCTGATCCGCCATCTCGACAGCGGAGTGATCCATCATATCGAGGGATCGATGAACGGGCCGCTCGGCGATTACGCATCGTCGGGCCGGATGCGCGGCCTGGGCGTGCTGCGCTCGCACGGCGGACGATACCAGGCGATTCAGGACGGTGAGGTGCATGTCGACATCGCCGTCATCGCCGCGCCTACGTCGGATCCCTTCGGCAACTGCAACGGCGTGAACGGACCCTCGGCCTGCGGGGGACTCGGCTTCGCGCTCGCCGATTCGCAGTACGCGGACCGGGTGATCGTGGTAACGGACAATCTTGTCCCGTTTCCCTGCGTCCCCTGGCAGATCATGGGCAATCATGTCGACTCCGTCGTCGTCGTCGACAAGATCGGCGATCCGGAGAAAATCGTCAGCGGCACGACCAACATCACGAAGAGTCCCGACCGCCTCCTCATCGCCGAACTCACCGCGCGCTTCGTCGAGGCCGCGGGCATCCTGCGCGACGGTTTCTCGTTCCAGGCCGGCGCGGGCGGCACGGCCCTGTCTTTCGCGCTTTTCCTGCGCGACATGATGCGCGCGAGGAACATCAAGGCGCGCTTCGTGCGCGGCGGCAGCACGCAGTATCTCGTGGACATGCTCGAAGAGGGACTGACCGACTACATCCTCGACGGACAGACCTTCGACCTCGCGGGCGTGCGCTCGATGCGCGACAATCCACGGCATATCCACACCAATCCCTTCGTCAGCTACAACTACCACAACAAGGGCAATGTCGCCTCGATGCTGGATGTCGTGGTGCTCGGCGCGACGGAGGTCGACGTGCATTTCAACGCCAACGTCGTCACCCACAGCGACGGACGCCTGCTGCACGGCATCGGCGGCTGGCAGAACTGCCTTTTCTCGAAATGCACCATCCTGCCGATCCCGAGTTTCAGGGACAGGATTCCCGTGATCGTCGACGAAGTGACCACGCTCTGCGGTCCGGGCGAACTGATCGACGTCATCGTCACCGAGCGCGGCATCGCCATCAATCCGCTGCGGCAGGACCTGATCGACCGCACGAAAAACGCCGGCCTCCCGATCCGTTCGATCGAATCCTTGAAGGACGAAATCGAATCCATCTGCGGCGGCGCACCCGAGAAGCCGCGCTTCCGTGACAACGCCATCGCCGCCATCAAATGGGTCGACGGCACCGTCATCGATATCGTGCGGCAGTTGGAATAGCGCGGTGGCGGGGGAGGGGGGAATGAAGGGAATGAGGGGAGTGGTGTCTACTTTATGAGCATGCGTGCGCCCGCGTAGTGACGGGCATAGTAGTCGTCGTCGAGCGAGGAGATGACCACGCCCGCGCGGGTCGAGGAGTGGACGAAGCGCTCCTCCCCGACGTAGATGCCGACGTGCGAGATGCCGGGTCCTGCGGTATTGGAAAAGAAGACCAGGTCCGCCGGCTGCAGCTCGCCGCGCGCGACGCCGCGTCCCTTGTGGAATAGCTCGCTCGCCCGGCGGGGAAGTGTGAGCCGGAACTTCCTGAAAATCGCTCCGACCAGTCCCGAGCAGTCGACTCCCCGCATGGTATTGCCCGCGTAGCGGTACGGCACTCCCAGCCAGCGGTACGATTCGTTCACCACGGCGCGCCTTCCCACGCTGATGTTCTCCGGCAATGCCGGACGCGACAGCTCGATGCTCTTTCCCCGGCTTCTCCTCGCGCCCTCCGTCGACTCGCCCGAACTGCTGCATCCCGCCACCACCGCCACCAGCGGAAGGAGAACCAGCAATATCCGTATCAAGCGTAACATATTGTCTCTGCGTGCCTTTCGTACGAGAAAATAAAGTATTTTATCAAGAGAAGAAAGCCTCCACCAGAATGCTCCAAGCTCCGCTCTGCCGGCTTCAAGCGGTCTTGACGATTAATTTAATCTTCCCATCTTTCCATCTTCCCATCTTTTCATCTTTCCATTTTTCCATCTTTCCATCTTTCCATCATTCCATCATTCCATCTTTCCATCTTTCCATCACCCCCTTATCCCCCTTGCATTTCCCGCCTCGAATCACTAAATTATTCTTCCTGGGGCTGTAGCTCAGTTGGGAGAGCGCTACATTCGCATTGTAGAGGCCGAGGGTTCGACTCCCTTCAGCTCCACAAGACATAAGTTGGACCAGAGAATGGTTGTATGATCGCGCAGAAAGCATCCCGCAAGACTTCACACACCGCTCCGGCACCGGCAATCTGGAAGTAAGTGCATCCCACGGGTGCACTTTTTTTTATGCCGCGTGTTGGAGAAATATTATCCGCCTTGCAGCGCTGGGCTCCCCCGGCGATTGCCTGGGACCGCGACAACATCGGGCTGCTCGTCGGCAGGACCGATGCAGTGGTGACCAGGGCGCTCGTCTGCCTCGACGTCACGCCCGAAGTGGTAGGGGAAGCGCTGCGCGAGGGAGCGGAACTCATTATCGCGCATCATCCCGTCATTTTCCATCCGCTCCGGGCGCTGCGTACCGACAGCGCGCAGGGCGCGATGCTGGCCGAACTCCTCCGCCGGGAGATCAACGTCCTAGCGCTGCATACCAACGCGGACGCCGCGCGCGCGGGACTCAACACCGCACTTGCCGAAGCCCTGGCGCTGAAGGAAACGACTCCGCTCGCCGCGGCCCTGGGACATCTGCGCCGACTGACGCTGCGCATTCCGCGGGATGCGGAAATCGAAGCCGGCGTCGCGGATCTGCTCGACGGGAAGACGGATCTCCGCTGGACCTCGCACAGTCTGGACCTGGACCTGCGCGCATTCGAAATCGAACTGCCCGCATGGCAGATCGGTGCGCTGCGTGCGGAACTCGCGCGGGTGTCGCGACAGCCGTCGCATCTCATCTCCGAAACCCGGCTGGAAGGCGAAGTGCCCGGTTTCGGCATGGGCGCCGTCGGCGAGCTGGACGCCGCCCTTTCCCCGCAGGCGTTTTTCGACATGGTCAAGCAGGCGCTCGGCTGCGCGATGCTGCGGATTTCGCCTTTCGATGGGGGGAAGCTCGTCAGTCGCGTCGCCGTCTGCAGCGGCGCGGGTTCGCATCACATCCGCGACGCGATCGCGGCGGGCGCGGATGCGCTGGTCACCGGCGACCTGACGCACCATGCGTTCCTCGATCACCAGTGGGACATCCTGCTCGTCGATGCCGGACATTACGACACGGAACGCCTTTTTCTCCCACTCTGCGCGCGGCAGCTCGAGAATTTGATTTTCGAGAACAACGAAAAAATTGATATTTTATGTTCGAGAACCAATACCAATCCGATCTGGTTCGTTTAGAAGAAGAATCGAAGGAGACCCCTTGAAAAGCATACTTCAATCGCTGTACTTGCTTCAATTACTGGACACGGAGCTTGACGACCTCCGCGAAATGCGCGGGGATCTGCCCGAGACCGTCAACACGATGGAATCGGAATTGCAGGTTCTCGAGCAGCGTGTCGAGGAAATAGAAGAGGCGCTCAAGCGCGGCGCCACCGAGCGCAGCATGAAGGAGAAAGAGTCGCTCGAGCTCATCGCGAAAATCGAGAAGTACAAGGGGCAGCAGCTCGAAGTGACCAACAACCGGGAATACGACGCCCTCACCCGCGAGATGGAATCGGCGGAGACGACGATCGCCACGAACGAGGCTCTCGTCCAGGATTGGGTCGAGCGGAACGTGGAACTGAAGGCGAGCAAGGAGCAGTTCGAAGTCCGCCGCGACGAATTGCGCAAGGAACTCGAAATCAAACGCGAGGAGCTGAAGGAAATCCTCGAGGCCACGCGCGAGGAGGAACGGAATTTCGAAAAACGCCGCGAACAGGCTGTCGGCGAGGTGCTCGACCGTGACATGCAGCTGTATCTTCGCATCCGCACCGCCAAGG
>CAZWNO010000082.1:8652-12450 GCA_964635845.1 uncultured Chromatiales bacterium | reverse complement strand
TCCGCCGCGAATCCTGCAGCGGGTGCTATAACGTCGTGCCGCCCCAGCTCATTCTCGAGATAAAGAAGAACGACCGCCTGTTCATCTGCGAACACTGCGGGCGCATACTGATTTCGGAACAGATCGCTCACGATACGAAAATTTGAGACAGCGGACTCGCGCTCATCGGGCAGCCGCCTCTGCTTCGCGCAGGGGAGGAAAGTCCGAACTCCGCAGGGCAGGGTGCCGGATAACGTCCGGGCGTCGAAAGACGACGGAAAGTGCAACAGAAAAGACACCGCCCGTTCCGCGGCGCTTCGGCAAGGCGGAAAAGGTAAGGTTGAAATGGTGCGGTAAGAGCGCACCGGCAGTCTGGAGACAGGCTGGCCTGGCAAACCCCACCCGGAGCAAGACCATGTAGGAATGTCGTCCCCCGAGCCGCGTTGCTCGCGCGGCGAGCGCTCGGCGCTCCGGCATTCGGGTAGGTCGCTTGAATCCAGCGGCAACGCTGGATCCAGATAGATGGCTGCCACCTCCCGCCCGCCGGGAGGGACAGAATTCGGCTTACAGATGGGCCCGGGTTCGCTGTCGGAATAATGAAATTGGAAAAAAGAGTTATGAATATGTATATAATTCAATTCAATAAAAGGACACACTCATGGACGCCAGGTGGAGTATCAGGGCCCCCGGGGACCCTGCCAAAGTGCGTCGGCTGGTTGAGGAGATTCATGTACCTCAAATCATCGCTTCGATCCTGATCAACAGAGGGATCGAGGATTACGAGTCCGCGAAAGCCTTCTTCCGACCATCGCTCGATCAATTGCACAATCCCTTCCTCATGCATGACATGGAGAAGGCGGTGTCGCGTATCGTTCAGGCGAACAACGAGAAGGAGAAAATCCTCGTCTACGGGGATTACGATGTCGACGGCACCAACAGCGCAAGCCTGCTCTTCCTCTTTCTCCGCAGGATCGGCTGTGACGTGGAAGTCTACATCCCGGACCGGATGAGCGAAGGGTACGGTATTTCGGAAGCCGGTATCGACTACGCTGACGGCATCGGGACATCACTGCTCATTTCGATCGACTGCGGCATCACCGCGGTTTCGCAGGTGGAGTACGCCAGAACGAAGAACATCGACGTGATCATCTGCGATCACCACGAGCCGGGGCCGGAAATCCCCGACGCCTTCGCGGTGCTCGACACGCTCAAGCCCGGAGACCATTATCCGTTCAAGTTCCTCTCCGGTGCGGGCGTGGGCTTCAAGCTGATCCAGGGTCTCGCGGAATACTACGCGATCCGCGAAGTGCCGTTCGAGTATCTCGATTTCGTGGCCATCGCCGCCGCGGCCGACATCGTGCCGATGATCGGCGAGAACCGCATCCTCGTGCATTACGGGCTGAAGATCATCAACGAGAATCCGCGCGCCGGCATCAAGGCGCTCATGGAATCGTCGAACCTCCGCTACGGCGACCTCACCGCGCAGCAGATCGTGTTCGTCATGGCGCCGCGGATCAATGCGGTCGGACGGCTCGGCGACGCCACGCGCGCCGTGGAATTGCTGACCTGCGACGAGGATACCCGTGCGAAGGAATGCGCGCAGATTCTCGAGGAGGAAAACCGCAACCGGCGTGTCATCGACGAGGAGACCTTCACGCAGGCGACCGTCGCCGCGACGGAATTTCTCTCCGGCGACGACAACAAGCCCATCGTCATGCACAACGGCGACTGGCATCCCGGCGTGATCGGCATCGTCGCATCGCGGCTCGTCGAGAAATTCCACCGGCCGACCGTGCTGCTGACGACCATCGACGGCGTCGCCAAGGGCTCGGCCCGCAGCATCATGAATTTCAACATCTACGAGGCCCTGCGGCGCTGTGAACACCTGCTGCTGCAGTTCGGAGGCCACAAATACGCGGCGGGACTCGCCCTGGAACTGAAGAACCTCCCCGCGTTCCGCGAGCTGTTCATCAGCATCGCGGCGGAAATGCTCGACGAGGATATGCTCACGCATGAGATCACGGCCGACGCGCATCTGCGCCTGGCCGATATCACCCCGCGGTTCTTCCGCATCCTCAAGCAGTTCGCTCCCTTCGGACCGGGGAACATGCGTCCCACGTTCTTCACGAACGATCTCGAGGTCTTCGGCACGCCCCGCATCGTCGGCCGTGATCACCTCAAGCTCAAGGTGCGGCAGGACAGCGTGGTATTCGACTGCATCGGATTCAATCTCGGTTCGCGGCTCGAGATCGTCTCGGAAAAGGACGCCCGCATCGACATGCTCTTCACGATCGAAGAGAATTCATGGAACGGGAATGTCTTCCCGCAGCTGAAAATCCGCGATGTGCGTCCCGCCAACCAGCAGCGGACGCAGGATGAAATCCTCTCGCAGATCCGCGCGTTTCAACAGGAAGCAGCATGAACTACCTTATTCTATTTTTTTGGAGGCTCTGATGTCAGGTCACTCGAAATGGGCGACGATCAAGCGTGCCAAGGGGGCGAAAGATGCCGCCCGCGGCAAGCTCTTCGGCCGCATCATCAAGGAAATAACGATCGCGGCCCGCAACGGCGGCGATCCCGACGGCAATCCCCGCCTTCGCCTGGCGGTGGACAAGGCCAAGGGCGCCAACATGCCCGCCGACAACATCAAGCGCGCCATCCAGCGCGGCACCGGCGAACTCGACGGCGTCAACTACGAAGAGCTGACCTACGAAGGCTATGGCCCCGGCGGCGTCGCATTTCTCGTCGAGGTCATCACCGACAACAAGAACCGCACGGTCGCGGAACTCCGGCATGTCTTCTCGAAGAACAACGGAAGCCTGGCGGAGACCGGCAGCGTATCCTGGAAATTCAACCGCAAGGGCGTCATCAGCATTCCGAAGAACCTCAACGAAGACGACCTCATGATGATCGCGCTCGATGCGGGCGCGGAGGACATGACGGTGGAAGACGAGGCCTTCGAGATCATCACTGACGTGACATCCTTCGAGACGGTGAAGAAATCGCTGGAAGCACAGGGCATGAAGATCCAGGAAGCCGGAGTGCAGATGATCCCCCAGAACACCATGAAGGTGGACGGCAAGGATGCCGAGGGCGTGCTGCGCCTGCTCGAAGCGCTGGAGGAGCACGACGATACACAGAATGTGTACGCCGACTCGGACATCAAGTCCATGAAGGGCACCGACTTCGACATCGACGCCGATGTCATGGAATCGCTGCAATAGCGCAATCCCGTGCTGATTCTGGGCGTTGATCCGGGTTCTCTCGTCACCGGCTTCGGCATCATCGAAGTCCGCGGACAGCACTACCGCCGGCTGGTCTCCGGCATCATCAGCATGCGGTCGACCGACGCCGTCGCGATCCGTCTGCGCAAGGTGTATGACGGACTCGTGGAGGTGATCGACGAGCATCACCCCGACGAGTTCTGCATCGAAACAGCCTTCTACGGAAAGAACATCCAATCCACGCTCAAGCTCGGGCAGGTGCGCGGCGTGGCGATACTCGCCGCCGTCCACCGGCAGCTCGGCATCACCGAGTACTCCCCGCGCGAGATCAAGCGCTCCGTCACCGGCAGCGGTGCGGCCGCGAAACAGCAGGTGGAATACATGGTGAAAGCGATCCTGAGTCTGAAGGACGATTTTGCGAAATCCGACGAGGCCGACGGTCTCGCCATCGCCATCTGTCACGCCATGCATATCACCGGACCGCGCAGGAAATTCCGCAGCTGGGAGAGCTTTGTCGAGGAACATCCCGAGAGAGTGAAGCAATGATCGAATACCTCGAAGGCATACTGGCGGCCAAGGAGCCTGTCGCGGCGGT
>CAZWNO010000082.1:0-8642 GCA_964635845.1 uncultured Chromatiales bacterium | reverse complement strand
CATCGACGTCGGCGGAGTGGCCTTCACGCTCAGCATTTCGCTGCAGACCTACGACGCCCTCCCGGCAGCAGGGGAGCGGGTGCGCCTGCTCGCGCATCTGCACGTCCGCGAGGATGCGATGCAGCTCTACGGCTTCGCGCATGCCGAGGAACGGCAGCTTTTCCGCCAGCTGCAGTCCATTTCCGGCATCGGTGCGCGGATGGCGTTGAATATTCTCAGCGGCGTCGCCCCGGACGACCTGCGTCTCCGGGTCAGCACGGGAGACGTCGGCGCGCTCACTCGCATTCCCGGCATCGGGAAGAAAACCGCCGAGCGCATCGTCGTGGAACTGCGCGATACCTTCGCAAAAGGGATGGACGGGAGGGAGCGAGCATCGGCGGGCGGCCGGCTCAGCGCGCGCGACGAAGCGCTGATGGCGCTGCAGGCGCTCGGCTATAGCCGCCCTTCAGCCGAAAAGGCGCTCGCAAATGCCGCAAAACTCACCGAAACGGAAGGCGGCTCCACGGCCTCCGAGCTTATCAAGGCTGGGCTCAAGTTTCTGAATTCCTGATAAGTCGTTGATTTATAAGGCGAAAAAATATTTCGCTAAACTCTTGCTTTAAGAGAATCGCCGATGTATATTTACATCGCATTCACTGTTTCCAAGAGCCAACTCGAGTACCCTCTCCCTCCTCAGCTTTAGTTGGCTCTTTTTTATTGCCTTTTTTGAGGGGTCGGAAAGTGGGGAAGGGGTGAAGAGGTTAAGGGGAAGGCGGCTACGAACTATTTCCGTATCTTTCGACGTTATGACGGAATAGGAAAAACAGACGTTCATGCAAGAAGAAGAAGTACTGGGAAAGGCGTACGACAACCGGTTGATGAAACGGCTGTTGCGCTATGCGCGTCCCTATGCCCCGCAGGTGTTCGGCGCCATCGTGCTGACGGTGTTCATCTCGGCGCTCAGTCCACTCCGGCCCTATCTGACCAAGATCGCGATCGACGACCATATCTCCCTCGGTGACAACGAAGGACTGCTGCTGATCGCCGGACTGCTGCTCGCCACGCTTCTCGTGCAGGGAGTGGCGCAGTACCTGATGACGTATTTCACCCAGTGGGTGGGGCAGCGCATCATCCTCGACGTGCGCATGGAGGTCTTCCGGCACGTCCAGCGGCTGGCGCTCCGGTTCTTCGACCGTAATCCCGTGGGACGCCTCGTCACGCGCCTCACCAATGACGTGGAGGTGCTCAACGAGATGTTCTCGTCGGGACTGGTCACGGTCTTCGCCGACATCTTCATCCTGCTGTGGATTGTGATCTTCATGGTCACCATCAACTGGGAACTCGCGCTGGTCACGTTCAGCGTCTTGCCCCTCCTGGTCTACGGCACTTTCCTGTTCCGCAAGAAAGTCCGGGAAACCTACCGCGACGTGCGTCTGCAGCTCGCACGCCTGAATTCCTTCATGCAGGAACGCATGTCCGGCATCAGCACCGTCCAGCTCTTCGGGCGCGAGAAACGCGAGGCGGCCACATTCGCCGGCATCAACGAAGCGCATATGGACGCGAATATCCGCTCGGTTTTCTACTATGCGCTCTTCTACCCGAGCGTGGATTTCATCAGCTCGCTCGCCGTCGCCCTGATCATATGGTATGCGGGCGGGTCCATCCTCGCCGGCGTGATGACCGTCGGGACGCTGATCTCCTTCATCCAGTACACGGAAATGTTCTTCCGTCCCATCCGCGACCTTTCGGAAAAATACAATGTCATGCAGACCGCGATGGCGTCCTCGGAGCGGATTTTCAAACTGCTCGACGACGGGACGGTCATCCCGGATCCGCCCGCCGACCGCGCACGCACGCTCCCGGAGATTGAAACCGTGCGCTTCGAGAATGTGTGGTTCGCCTACAATGAAGGGGAGTGGGTGCTGCGGGACGTTTCCTTCGAAATCCCGCGCGGGCACTCCGTCGCGATCGTGGGCGCCACGGGATCGGGCAAGACCACGATCATCAGCCTGCTGTGCCGCTTCTACGACGTGCAGAAAGGCCGCATCACCGTGGGGGGAACGGACCTGCGCGACCTGACCAAGGGCGAACTGCGCCGCCATATCGGAATCGTACTGCAGGATGTCTTTCTCTTTTCCGGAAGCATCCACGACAATATCACGCTCGGCGACGACGGTATCGCGAGGGAGAAGGTCGAGGAAGTCTCGCGCCTGGTGGGAGTCGAGCGCTTCATCGACCGCATGCCGGAGCGCTATGAAACGAAGATCCGGGAACGGGGAGGATCGCTTTCCGTCGGGCAGAAGCAGCTCCTCGCCTTCGCCCGCGCGCTCGCGTACGATCCGGCGCTGCTCATCCTCGACGAGGCGACATCCAGCGTGGATACCGAATCGGAGCAGCTGATCCAGGATGCGATAGCGAAACTGCTGAAGGGAAGGACGTCCATCGTCATCGCCCACCGCCTCTCGACGATTCAGAATGCCGACACGATCCTCGTGATGCACAAGGGACAGATCCGCGAGCGCGGCAACCACCAGGAACTCCTCGCGCAGCGCGGTATCTACTACCGTCTCTATCAGCTTCAGTACAAGGAGCAGGAACTGCGGGTGGCGTAGATTTCGTCGACGTGCCTACCGCAGACGGTTGCGGTCATCCCACAGCGGGTACAGCAGCCGGTAGTCGCCGAAGCCGCTCTCGTCGATGAAGACATAGCGTCGGTTCAGGTCGTAGTATTCCCAGACTTCATAGGGTTTCGATTCCACATCCACCGGATGCCGGTCGATATAATCCGGCGGACCGTAGAGGATATACACCATGCCCCGATCGGTTTTCCAGCCGTCGATGTAGTGGCCGAATTGCTGGTTGGCGTAAGCCACACGGTTGTAGTATTCGATCATGGCGGCGTTGGTGCTCGCGCCGGGGGAGGGATTGTGCCTTTCCCAGAACTCCTCGAAGCGGCGCCGGCGCTCGTCTTCATCCTCCGGCTCGCGGATGTAATCCAGTTCGTCACTCTTCGCATAGTAGCGCAGCTGTTCGATGGCGGCGTCGAGATCGACGATGGAAATGGGCGCTCCGGCGGTGAGCCATTCGATGATGAACGGCCGCTCGATCCGCGCCAGTGCTCCGGCCTCGCTGCTGTCGCCGGACCGCCGCATCTTCACCACGAGGTTGTAGCTGCCGATGCCCATGCCGCCGCTGTTGATCGACGCGAGAAAGGTGTTGAGGCCTTTCTTGACGCCCTGCGTCGACTGTTTGCTGAACACTTCCTTTCCCTGCCGCACGATTAAATAATCGATCGTGATTCCCTCCAGCTGGTAGGGATTGTAGACCTCGAAGAAAAGGTCGAACCCGTCCTTGAGCGCGGCGACATTGGGATTGATCTGCGGAGAGATCTGCTTTTTCGCTCCCTTGTTCTCGACCGCGCGCACGAGCATCAGGTCGCTGATGCCGAAGAGATTCGCATCGAATTTCCGCACGACCACGCTTTTCGAAAGCCGGAATTCCTTCTTCGATTCCCTGTCCTCGAAGAGCACCTCCACAAGGTAGCTGCCGGGCTCGAGCTGCACGGCCTTCTGCGTGAGGTCATAGTAATTCGGATTGTTCGTGCGCTCGAAGGTCAGCAGTTCGATGGACCTCTCCCAGGCCACCTCCTTGACGAGTTTCGACCCCTCGGTCTGCGTCACCAGCACGGTGATGTCATAGCCGCCGACGTAGAACTGCTCTTTCTTGACGAAAGTGACGATGTCGTAGGGCACGTGCACGTACACGTCGAGCCGTCCCTGAAGACCGAAGTTGTCATACGCGGCGAAGTTCAGCGCGTCGAAATAGAAGGGCTGGACGCGCAGGTTCTGAACCGTGCCGCTCTCCCGGCTTTCCTGGGCGCGGAGCGGGGAGGTGAGCAGGAGGACAAGGGCGAGGAAAGTCAGCGTGCGCATCGGTCACCTCCGTGTTGTCGCGATGAGGTCGAATTCGTTGGCTTCGGTGACGGTCACGTCGACGAACGCGCCGACGGGGACATCACCCTCGAACTCCGGGACAGGGATCAGAACTTCGTTGTCCACTTCCGGGGCGTCGTGTTCGCCGCGGGCGACGGCGTACCCGCCCTCGATGCCGTCACAGAGCACGCGCATGCGCTTCCCGATCTTCGCCTCGTTCCTGCGCTGGGATATGCCGGCCTGCAGTTCCATGATGGCTGCGCGGCGCTCTTCCTTCACATCGTGGGGGATGGGGTCGCCCAGGATATGCGCCGCGGTGTTCTCTTCCTGTGAATAGAGGAATACGCCCAGGCGGTCGAATTCCTGTTCGGCGACGAAATCGTACAGCTCACGGAAGTCGCTCTCGCTCTCGTTGGGATAGCCCACGATGAGCGTGCTGCGCACCGCGATACCCGGGACGCGCGCGCGGATGACGCCGAGCAGTTCCTCCGTGGCGCGCCGCGTGATTCCGCGGCGCATGGATTTGAGCACACCGTCGCTGATGTGCTGGACGGGGATGTCGATGTAGTTGCAGATGTTCGGCCGTTCCCGCATCACGTCCAGCGCCTCGAGCGGGAAATGCGAGGGATACGCGTACATCAGCCGTATCCATTCTATTCCATCGATATCCGCGAGTTCCGAGAGCAGACGGGGCAGGCGGCGCTCATTGTAGAGATCCAGACCGTAATAGGTGGTGTCCTGCGCGATGAGCACCAGTTCCTTCGTTCCGCCCGCGGCGAGGAATCGCGCCTCGCGCACGATATCCTCGAGAGGTTTGGACACGTGTCCCCCGCGCATCAGCGGGATCGAGCAGAAGGAACAGGGTCTGTCGCAGCCCTCGGATATTTTCAGGTAGGCGAAATGGCGCGGTGTGGTCAGGTGCCGCTCGCCGAGCAGTTCGTATTTGTAGCTGCCTCCCAGCGTTTCGAGGATGTTCTTGAAATCGGTCACGCCGAAGAAGCGATCCACTTCCGGGAGTTCCCGCTCGAGATCGTTCTTGTAGCGCTCGGAAAGACATCCCGCGACGTACAGGTTGCGTATCGCCCCGCGCTTCTTCAGCTCCGCCGCTTCGACGATCGTGTTGACGGATTCTTCCTTCGCCACGTCGATGAAGCCGCAGGTGTTGATGATCACCGTGTCGGCCTCGTTCGGATCCTCGACCAGCGTCATCCGGTTGGCCTCGATCTGACGCATGAGGATCTCCGAATCGACGGTGTTCTTCGAACAGCCGAGCGTGATGATGGAGATGCGGGAAGGGAGTGATGTATCGCGTTTCATTCGTTGCGTGCTTTCAGCAGGGCTTCCACCGCTGCGAGGTCTTCGGGTGTGTCGACCGCCTGCGAGTCAGACGGCACGACGGCAACACGTATGCGCATGCCGTTTTCAAGCGCCCTCAGCTGTTCGAGCCTCTCCACGCGTTCGAGAAGTCCCGGAGGCAGCGCGGCGAAGCGGAGCAGAGAGTCGCGGCGGAAGGCGTAGATCCCGATATGCTTGAAGTAGACACCAGGCGTGTCGAAACCGTTACCGCGGGAGCCGGGTTTCCCTTCCGCGTCACGGTCGAAGGGAATGCCGGCCCGTGAGAAAAACAACGCATTTCCGTCACGATCCGTTACCAGCTTGACGACGTTCGGATTCCGTAGCGCGGCGGGATCGCGGAGGGGACAGGCCGCGGTCGCGATATCCGCGCCGGACTCGCGCAGCGCAGCGGCGACGGCATCGATGGTCGCGGGAGGCATCAGGGGTTCGTCGCCCTGCACGTTGATGAATACCTCGCCCTCGATGCGCTCCGCCACCCAGGCCATCCGCTCGGAGCCGGACGCCAGCTCCGACGGCGTGATCATCGCCTCGCCGCCGAACGTGGCGACTTCATCGGCAATCCGCGCATCGTCGGTCGCGACGATCACGCGCGCAGCGCCGTTTGTTGTGCCCACGGATGCACCCGCGGTTGCGTTACAGCGCTCCCACACACGCCGGATCATGCTCTTTCCCGCGATCACCGCCAGTGGTTTTCCGGGAAAGCGCGTCGACCCATAGCGCGCGGGTATGACGATGACGGTGTTCGTTGCCATGACGGCAAGATAGGCAAGCGCGAGGAGAATTGCGCGGTGGGAGGGACGGAAGGGGCCGATGGGACGGAAGGGACGGAATTCCCTTCAACACGTCCTCCCGCCTTCGTTCGCCTGCGGCGAACTACGGCGCGGCAAGCGTCCTCGTACTCGGAATTCGACGCGGCGCGCTGGAGCGCGCCGGTCCCAGGCACGTGCTCGTGCACGTGCTCGTGCTCGTGCACGATTAAATCGTCACGTCGTAGAGCCGATAGGTTTTGTACTGTTCTGCGTTCATCAGCCGGGCTCCCTTGTTCATCGGATCGTTGTCCTCGAGCACCCACGAGGCTTCGCCCTTGAACACGCCGTGCCTGGCCGCGCGTGTCACCGTCTCGTAATACATCACAGCATCCACGCCCTTGTTGCGGTGCTGCGGGAGCACGCCCAGCACGATGATGCGCACGAGATCGATGCGTTTGGTTCCGGTCAGCAGATGCCAGACGCCCGGTATGGTGCGGCCTTTCGTGTTCCTGATCAGCACCTGGTTGATGTCGGGAAGGCAGAGTGTGAAGCCGATGGGTTCGTCGTCGCGCTCGGCGACGAAGACCAGGTCCTTGAACTTGCCGATCACCTGCACGAGGTCCTTCGCGAGGAAGTCGAATTCCGCGTCGGTCATCGCCACCGCGCCCCAGTTTTTTTCCCAGCTCCGGTTGTAGAGATCCTTGAGCGTGACGACCTCGCGCGCGAGGTTCTTGAAGTCCAGGTCGCGGATGGTGATGCCGAAACGGTCGCGCACCAGCTGCTGGCCGCGCACGAGTTTGTCCGTCACCACCTTTTCGTTGCGGAGGAGATAGGCGTAGAGATCCTTGGCCTTCCGGAAACCGTAGCCCTCGACGAGCAGTGGATAGTACCGCGGATTGTAGCTCATCAGGATGACCGGCGGAGAATCGAAGCCGTCGACCAGCATGGCGAGTTCGTCGTTGACCGAAGGATTCGCCGGACCGCGCATCGTGTCCATGCCCTTGCCGCGCAGCCACGTGGCGGCCGCGTCGAACAGGGCGTCGGCGACGTCCTGGTTGTTGATGGATTCGAAGAAGCCGAAGAATCCGACCTTGTCGCCATGCTCGCGGTTGTGGTTGTCGTTGACGATCGCGGCGATTCGTCCGACGTCTTCACCGTCCTTCCGCGCGATGAACAGCTGCATCGCCGAATGCCTGTAGAAAGGATTCTTCTTCGTGTCGAGCAGCTTCTTCCTGTCCATGAGCAGGGGCGGCACCCAGTTGCGGTCGTTCTGATAGAACTTCCACTGGAGCTTGATGAAACGCGTCACATCCGCGCGACCGGAGATGGGATGCACCATGATCGACATTTGTGGTCCTTTCGTTGAAGCGTCGGCGCCGTGGGTCCGGCGGACGGATGATTCGATGACGGCGGACGGGATATCCCGTGCCGCCGGACTGTCTCCTTGATATCGGGAGACGGATTATTCGATGACGCCGAGTTTCCGGCCGATGTCGCCGCAGATCTCGAGGATGCGGTCGAGATGTTCCTTCTCGTGCGTGGCCATGTAACTCGTGCGCAGCATTTGCAGTCCCTGCGGGACGCCCGGACTGATGAATACGTTGACGAACACGCCCGCGTCGAACAGTTCCTTCCAGAAGATGAAGCTCTTGGTATCGTCCCCGATGATGACGGGCACGACCCCGGTTTCACCCAGGATGATCTTGAATCCGAGGTCCGAGAAACCCTTGCGCATGTAGTCCGCGTTCGCGCGCAGCTGGTCCACGCGCCACGGCTCTGTTTCGAGAATGTCGAGTGCGGCGAGCGCGGCGGCCACGCTGGCGGGTGTGGGACTCGCGCTGAAGATCAGCGCGGGAGAGTGATGCTTGATGTAATTGATGACGCTGCGTTCGCCCACGACGAAACCGCCGAGACTGGCGAAGGTCTTGCTGAACGTCCCCATGGTCATGTCGACCTCGTCCTGCAGGCCATGATAGTGCGCGGAACCCTTGCCCCCCGGACCGATCACGCCGGTTGCGTGGGCATCGTCGACCAGGACGCGCGCGTTGTATTTCTTCGCGAGTTCCATGACATGCGGCAGATCCACGATATCCCCGGTGGTGCTGAAGACACCGTCGGAGACGATCAGTTTTCCTTTGTCCAGCGGAAGCCGCTGCAGCTGGCGCTCGAGGTCGCTCATGTCGTCGTGCTTGAAGCGCTCGAACGACGCGAACGCCCCTTTGGCCATGAGGTTGCCCGCGACGATGCAGGCGTGATTGTCCTTGTCCGACACCACGTACTCGCCGCGCTGCACCAGCGTGGGAATGATGCCCTGCGCCGTCTGGTAACCGGTGGAGAAGAGCAGACAGGCTTCCTTTCCGAGGAAATGCGCCAGCCGCGCTTCGAGTTCATTGTGCAGCGTGAGCGTGCCGGTCAGGTAGCGCGAGCCGGAACAGCCGGTGCCGTAGCGGTTCACCGCGTCGAGGCTGGCCTGCTTGACCCGTGGATCGGCGGTCAGGCCGAGGTAGTTGTTCGAGCCGGCCATGATGATCTTGCGTCCTTCGATCATCACCATCGGGCCCTCGCTCTCCTCGATGGCCCGGAAATAGGGGTACAGCCCCTGAGCCTTTATCTCGTCGGCGCGGGT
>CAZWNO010000081.1:17649-18403 GCA_964635845.1 uncultured Chromatiales bacterium | reverse complement strand
GATGAAAGCGGGCGGACACAGGTTCACGCACACGTACTTCGCGCAGTACCACGACTGCGACACGCGGCAGCGGCTGACGGTGCTGGCGATGATGCGCTATTTCGAGGATATCGCGCTGCTGCAGAGCGAGTCCTACGATGTAGGCCTTCCGTACTACGCGAAGGAGCAGGTGGCGTGGCTGCTGAATAAATGGGACATCCGCATCCGTAAAGCGCCCGCGTTCATGGACGACTTGCGCGTGCTCACGCAGCCGATGGCCATGCGGCGCTTCCTCGCCAACCGGCGCTACGAGATCGGCGGCGCCGACGGGACGCCGCTGGTCGAAGCGGACTCGCAGTGGGTATTCGTCGACATGGCCCGCCGGCGTCCCGCCCGCATCCGCCAGGAAATATTCCGCACCTACGGCATCACGGAAGAATCGGAGATCCTGCCCGCGCCGCCCGCTCCCCGTGAACCCGCGCGCGCGGATGTGACACGCGATTTCCATGTGCGCAAGATCGACATCGACGTCAACCGCCACGTCAACAACATCCGCTACGTGGACTGGGCTTTCGACGCCCTTCCGGATGAGATCGCGCTCGGCGCCTCGCTCCGGCGTCTCCTCGTCCATTACAAGAAGGAAGTCCATTACGGCGAGGAAGTCGCCGCCCGCACGGAGATGCGCGAGGAGGACGGGCTGGTGGTCGCGCTGCACGGCGTGTATGTGGGGAATGAATTGCGGTGCGGATTGGAGAGTTGGTGGGGGAAGGAGTAG
>CAZWNO010000081.1:0-17639 GCA_964635845.1 uncultured Chromatiales bacterium | reverse complement strand
GAGGGGTGTAGGGGGACGGAACGTTTTTGAACGTGTGTCCGCGTATAATTTTTCAGGTAGTTTGCACAAAGTGGGAAGTCGCCTAAGTCATTGATTCGTATGAAAGATACGGCATTTTTGAGGTTTGCGCAAAAGTACCGGAATTACCGGGTTATGAACGGAGAAAACGTCCCTTAAACGAAGAAAAATCGCGATTTAACAGACATTCAGGAGCATTAAATTGTTGAGAATAACGGGCTTATAGGCGTTACCTGAAACAACTGGCTTTGTTTTGGCCGCAGACCGAAGTGCGAACCCGTGCCGCCCAATATCGGCCGTAATCGCCATATTTGATTTTTCGAAGTGGGAAGTTCCCACTTCGGTAAGAACCTTCGGTATTGATCATGACTGACATCATGGCAGCTAAAAAAAAACGAAAAAACCCTCGAATCTCGAGGGTTTTTTCAGGATACGGATGGAACAGTGGGCTTAGTTAGCCTCAAAGACAGCTTCCAACCGTGAGTTCATGTCGTTCGACGTCGATCCAATCAATCCTGGTACCGGTTCCTTCGCTGACAACATGTACAGAGCACAACTGCGTGCGTTGAAGCTTGTCCAAGCGGCAGCGGTGCCAGAATACAACTGCTCGCGATCTGGTACGTAGTGACACCAGACCTGCACATGTAGAGAATCGCCGTCAGGGGTCCCGATGATCTCATATCCAAAGCCATCGTCTTGTGTGTGTGGTTTGAAATTTCGGCACAGATACTCGCTGCAGTGTTCCAGAGGGAGGTTTCCGTACCTGCCAAGGAAGATTCGTCCTCGCCCGATGATATCATCGGCTGCTTGCTTCGCGATGGTGAAGGACGATGTCGTGCGTTGAACCTCCTGAATGTAGGAAATCTGAGTTTCGTTGAAGGAGTATGTCGAAGCGCAGCTCTGGAAGACGAGCCCGATACATACAAAAATGATTCGTCTCATAATTGAAGTCTCCTCTGTATTCAGGTGATCACTGTTTCGTTAAGTAAGGCCAGAGCTCAGGCGACTGCAGAATATTCCCCATCACCACGAGGTTCTTCTCCGCCCAGGCGCGATTCAGTGGAAAATGCACCAGCTCATCGCGGATCGGCGCGGTGTAGACAAAACGGCAGAAGGTGTCGTCCCATTCGATCAACATCGGGAGCTGATATGGCAAGGTCCTGACGACGTCGCCCTGGTAGATCGGTTGTCCATCGCTCGCGCAGGCCCCTGTCCAGAGCATATGGACAGAGCAATCGCCGGAGCCAAGGTAGACGCCGCCATACAGCATCTTCCCCTCAGCGTGGTTATAGTAGCGTATCCGTTCAGGATTGAAAGTGGTTGATTTCACGATGATCCGTCCTTCTTGTCGTCGTCAAACATTCCCAACTGGACCAGCTTCCCGGCTCCATTCTCACGTAAGATGCGATAAACATGATTCTCGCTCAAGTGGAGCTTCCGCGCGAGTTCTTTCGGTGAAAGCGATTTGTGATGCTCGAGCACCATCCGCCGCTTGAACCCATCCAGCGCAGTCATCGGAATGTAGATGTACTCGCCACTAAAGGACTTCAGCATCGCAAGGAAAGCGTCAAGACCAGCGGCGCCAGCGATTTCTCGTGGGTAACCGCTCGGTAGATCCTCGATCCGTAGATGCACCAGTAGTTCACGGTCAATCATTATTCCCTCGTCGTCTGTTGGCTGGCTCCCGTGGTGAAAAGCGGCCGGTACAGGATATCCGGCCACGCAACCTCTTTGCGCTCCTCGAATATTTGTTCGAAGGTATGCTCGAATCCGGGCTGTGTCTGTAACTGGCGAAAGGTTGCCAATGCCTCCGTGAAGCGATACAGCTTCAATGGCTTTTCTCGCTTCTTCCAGTACTGGACCTTGCTCACGATTCCACCAAACTCAAAATACTCGATGAGCATTGCGTGCCTGGCGTATTGCGACATCCATGCCTCGGCCTGCTCGCGCGCGAGGCAGTCCCGGATAATCACGGCTTCGTTCGCTTTCAGCTCTGCCCACGTCGCTTGTTTCTCCTCGCGGCGCCGCTCCAATTGTCTCTCGTACTCGGCGTGAATGCGTTTGAGCCTCGCGATGACGCGAATCAGATCCTGCTTCGTATAGGTGTCCCAATCGACGTGCATGAACATCGTGACCTTCATCTTGTGGAGGAACGCATGAATGCCCGGCTCCTCGAACGAGGTCGTAGGTTTGTCCAGCTTGACGAGCAGCGCACAGATATTGTCCATCATGGATTGTGCGAAGGCGATCTGATCAGCGAGTGCCATCACTTCCCTCATCGCTGTTGGCTGTTGGAATGGTTTCAGTCTCGGTGGCGACGCCCTCGCACCGTGACAAACAGGCGAGAGGTTCACCAGGCAACAGGTAGACACGCTCCTCATCCGATTGGTCGCACAGGAAAATGGCGATCGCACCGCCGCCACGAGCGCGGACAGCGGTGCGAATCGACTGACAGTGGAGACACATGAAGTTCATGAACGTTCCTTTCAATCCTGGGCAGCCAACTTCAGATCGTAGTAAAATTCCTCGACCTGTTCCCGATAAAGACCGAGCGGAGTGAGGTCGTCCTCCGCGATTTCCTTCGCGGCGATCGCCGTAAGGATTTCCTCGCGATTGATCTCCTCCTTCTGCCGAACGAATCTCCAGGCATGCTTCGAGGCCTTCACAAGCTTGAGCGCTGCTTCGAGCGTGACACCCTTGATCGCCTTTATCGACGGGGGATTCATGCGGAAACCAACGATGCCGTGATTGAGTTCCCGGCTCTTTTTCTTGTCGAAATCCTCGCGACGGTCACTCGCGAATCGGAGCAATCCCTCCTCCATTTCCGCGACTCGTTCCTGTAGTGGGGTGACTTCCTCCGTCAACTTGGCGCGCCGCTCCTGTTCGCGCTGGTTGTACAATGCCGCCGATGCAGCGATCTGGGATTTCAACACGGCGATCTGTCGAAGGACCTGATCCGCTTCATCGTAGCTATGGACAGGGAAAGCCTTCTTCCTGATCGTAGTTCTTGACTTTGCCATTTCAATGCTCCAGTATGAATGATGAACGTTTATTTCACGGACGGTATTGACGCTTTTCGAACGCCAGCATCTGACAGCCGGTCTCAGTGAGAATCGCGTGGATCGAGGTGTGATCCTCACAGTCGAAACAGTTGTCGTGATCATCGCTCGGAGGCGGCGCAAGTCGGTGGTTAACCGCGACGATGACGTACTCGGGGAAGAGTCCGGCGACATCGAGAATGCTCTTCGCGAAGCCAGAGTGAATGCTCACGGTTTGTCCGCGCTCCGCTTGAATGATGGCATCCCAATGCGAATGGTTGAGGAAGAGGAGAAGATCCTCGTATTCGTGCAGGACGCGTTCGCCTTCGTCGCTGAGTATCGCACCGAAGTATGGCTGTTGCTCTTTACCCGGAATATTGTCGGCCATCATCGCCGGTCCGATGTGTAGATACTCGGGTACGATTTTTTGTAACTCGCGGAGCTGAATCGCGAGCGAGTGCGACCAGATATCAGCTCCCTGCTCGATTGCGCGCATGAGCGAGAGCTGCTTCGGCGTTAACGTAGTGTTCATGCTTCCTCCTCGATTGCGGTGATGACGTAAAGTGATTCACGCCGTGAGACGAGATCGTAACGGACGGCGCCGGCTTTTCGCAGCAGGCGAAGTATGCGACCGGGACTATCAGGCGCGCAGCGCGTGCGCACCTGCACGAACGAGGTGAGGTCTCCCATACGAAACGTGTCGAAGAGATGCTGCCGGCAGAATGCAAGGACCCATGAGCGCACAGCTTCATCCACGCGCGCGAGTTCGCGTTCGCCGGTCTGTGCGGCAGCGGGATCATGCATCGCCTGGTGAACGGATTCATGCATCGTCGTTTCCTCCTTCGATGAGGTCGACGAGTTCCATTACGACGCTCCCGTCTTCATCGCCAACCATGAATTCGGAAACCGGATCACGGAACGCGATGTGTGTCGTACGGTTCACGATAATGTACGGCCGCAGGGCGAGGCCGATCTCGCTGTGAGAATTATTGATCAGCGCGCGCAGACCAGGCGTGACCGTCAGCGGCATCTCTTCGTCGATCAGGTGAGCATACCCGGCACCGATGATGTTGCGCACAGCGGCGAGCCGTCGCGGTTTTATCCACCACTCACGGCGTACCGTGCGCACTGCCGTGCCGGTCGTGCTTTCGATTTCCTCCTGCGTTTTAACGGCTGGAAACAGCTGCTCGATCTGCTGACGCACGCGGGATAGTTCCGCGTCGATCCTCTGCTTCTCTTTCGTCAATCGGACGCCTTGTTCTATCAGTTCATGCGTTGTCATGGATGTACCTCGAGTTCGTCCATAAACGTGTTCCACCAGTGTTTGAAATCGCCCCAGTAGCACAGCAGGATGATTGCGGCGCCACAGACAAACTGGGCGAGAGCGAAAGCGATGATGCACAGAAATGTTAACATGGTGCCTCCGCTCCCATTGCCTCGAGCGCGTTCACGATGCGCGGTACGAGTTCACGCTCGACCATCATGAGACCGCCTCGGCGAAATCGGTGATGGATGAACTTGTCGAATGCCCGGCGGCGTTCGTCGTCGGTCTTCGCGCGTGATACCTGCCGCCACATCGCGTCGAGCATGTTGATCTGTTTTGACGTAGCCATGATTGCGCCGGGATGGGAGCGACCGAAGTCCTTGAGTCCCTCTTGACGGGAACGCTTGCGCGGTCGTTGCCAGACGCCGGCGGCGAGCGCCCGGTCGGTGAATGCGTGGATGAGTTTCGCCGCATCCGCTGCCGAGAGTTCCGTGCTCGTCACGGCGCCATAGGCTTGCAGCGATGCACGATACTCATCCTCGGTCATGCGCAGCCTCGCCTTGAGCACGTGCAGCAGCATGATCTGGTCACGATTGATCTCGTTCATATCAGTCTCTCGGCAACAATGTGTTTGATCATGGTGTCGGTGACCGGTTTCCGTTTGAAACGACTGATGTCGCGCGCATCCTTGCACAGATCGATCAGCACACGTGCAACGCCGTTGCTGGCGGTGTGCAGTGCATCGGAAATTTCCTCGGGATCATCAGGGAGGATGCAGCTGGCGATCGCGTACGTGTCGGCCGGATCGAGGTGGTCAACTTCGGTCTTCGTCCGAACACGGTTGATGAGGTACTCGTGTTCTTCCCTCAGCCGGAGCAGTTTGTTCTCGAACTTCTTGAGACCGACGTACAGCACACCGATCCCGGCTTTGTCATGAAGACGCCGGATAGCGTCGAGCGACTGGCCGCTGAGATTCTCAGCCTCGTCACAGATCAGAAGACGGCCACTCCCGCGAAGCCGAGTGATTAACTCTCCGAGCATGTCCGGTGCGGTACCGTTGCCGCTCATCCCCGCTGAGCGGTGGATGTCCGCCATGACGTGACGCAGTTGCTGCGTTGCGTCGCATTCGATCATGATGACATCAGGATTGCGACGCGCGTACTCTTTTGCGATCCTCGTCTTTCCTACACCGGAGGGTCCGATGACCAGCGCGATGGACCTGTTGACGTGCGCCTTGCTCGCGGCCTGAAAGAATTTGCGCGCGACACTCGTTTCCTGGAACGTGATCTCGTCGAGCGGCTCGATCTGCTCACGCATCATTTCGCGATCGAGGAACGCGGAGACCGCAGCTGTGATCTTGTCGTTGTCGCCTGAGTATTTCCCGTTCGCCCAGCGGGATAGAGCACTCCCGGATAATCCCATTCCGCGAGCGGCCGCGGTCAGCGATCCCTTGCCGCGGCGACCTACGTATTCGCTGAACTTCTCGCGTGTGAGTTGGTCAACGGTTTGATTTTCGTTCGACTCTTTCATAGGTTTTCCTTCCTTCGTTGCTGCCATAGGGCAGCGGTTTTATTGATGGCCGGCGTTGCAGCGCCGGCCTTTTTAGTAGCTAATCATAATCGCCGTAAAGATCGATCGTTGAGAACTGCTCGCTCTCGCCGCGGACGTAGTCGATGTCGATCGTGTAACCGTTCGTCCCGGTCGCACGCTTCTCCTCGAGTGTTTGCCGCACTTCGGTGATTCGTGTATGTGCGATCGTGTTGCTGATTTCCTTCTCGCACTGCACTTCGTCGATCGCCGCAGCGATAACCCTGCGCAGGAGAGTCTCGTTGATTGTCTGTCCCTCGAACGCGATCACCTCACCCGTCGCGTAATCGACAACATCGCCCGCCAGTCGGCGACCGAGCAGCACCGTATTGGTGATGTCGAGTTTCTCCCCATACTGAACCGGATTGCTGGCCACCAGATACGATTTCACGTCCGCCATGAAAGACCCGGCATCCACTGGCGCGATCTTCGCGAGTTTCGCCTTGCTCTGTTTCGCGGTGGATTGCACAGATCGAAGCACAGAGCTGACGAGCTCCTTCTGCTCGGATGTCTGTGCAAGCGCCGGTGTGCGCAGTGCGTCACAGACAGCTTCACAGACTGCCTCATCCGTCGTCGCATCATGTACGATAGCACGCGCGTCAGATCCGATCGGGATTCGAAGGAAGACACGACGACCGTTGTGCGACATGAGTTCCTGCGAGAACCAGCGATGCCCATTCCACTCGATAGCGCCGCGGCGCACGGTACGTTCCTCCGAGAACGTCGCGTGCATGAGACGGAGGTCATCCGGTGTGACCATGTGGAGTTGATGCTGGAATTCCTCCGCCCATGCCTGCGCACGTGAGCGACCACCCAGCACTTGTCCGCTAGACTTCTGCATGTGGAAAATGTTCTCGATGTAGAGATCGAAACTGCTGCGCACCCCGTCGAGCGTAGGTAATTCACCCTTCTTGATTCGTCTCTCGAGCGATTCCGGCCGTGCTCCAGGCTTGTTGCCAACGTATCCGGCCGAGAACTTGCTGAAGCCTTCTGCGATCGTCCGAAAGTCACGCTCGAGCGCCTTCGACTGGCCATGATACGGTTTGGAAAAATGTGGGGTCACACCAAGCAATAGCAGCGTCGCCCGCTCATGACCTTTACGGCCACCTGAGAACTGCCGGGATCGGTAATCCTTACCATTGTCTATGTAGGCATCATTCGGCTTGCCGTACTTCCGAACACCGTCAGTAAATGTCTGCGAGACAACCTCGGTGGAGGGATCTTCGTGACGGATGTACCAGGCGACCCAGTACCCCGTGCGTATGTCGCGCCATGCGGTTACCCATGGGCGACGTGGATTTCCTTTCTCGTCGAGGCACATCAGATCCAATTTGTGATGATCGCTGAACCAGCCGCTGCCGGCTTCCACATCGTCATAGTCGCGGTCGACATGCACCATGTGTTTGCGGTTGAAGGCATCGTATCCTTCGCGTGCCATACAGATCTCGGCTTCGCTGAACCGCGTGCGCAGCGCGCGCATGAACGTCGCGCAGGAGGGGAAGGTCTCGTTAAATGATTGGATCTCGCAGGCGCCGGATTCGGACTTCAACGTCCAGATTCGCGCTGCGGTACGCAGCCAGCAGCCATATGCGGCAGGCTGATTGTCATTCAGATAGAGGCCGATGAAAATCTCGAGCGCCTGGTCGGCGAATTCGCCGAGGGAATTAATCGCGTAGGAGCGGCCTCGATTCCTGCCGTACTTCCCGATGATTGCTTCGGGTCCTTCATCTTCATAGCGTTTGAATTCGCGACGGAATGAGGAGGCAGAGCATCGGAGCGACGGTGAGTCGGCGTGCTCGGCATTCCAGGACTCCAGAGCGCGGTCGAGATCAGCGCCCCGCAGATGGCCGTACTTCAAAAAGAGATGCTTGTATTTTTCCCACTTGCGCCGATTGTAATCCGGCGCGCTCAGTACAAGCCGCTGTTCGTTTACGATAGAGAAGGGATCCGTATCAATGCTTTGATCGGAAGCTGATGAAGCAAAATGGCAGGCCAGGTCAGCGGGCAAACTTGAGACCAAGTACTCCGACCGCTTCCCTCCTCTACCGGTCGCTTGTCTTGAGGTCCAATCACCTTTTACCGCTCGCTCGTTAATCCATCGCTTCGATACACAGGCTGCGGCTGCGATCTCTTTCGCGTCAACCCAAAGTTCGCCGTGCATGGATGGTGAGTGCATGTCCAGACTAATGCGTCCCATGGTTAACTAGACGGTTTCGATCGCTTTTGTGAATTCTTTCTCCGCGCGGCGATGAGCCTCTCGTCTGAGGCGCAAATGGCGAAGAAACACCTCGATCACCGATGGCACTTTCCTGTCCCACACTGCCATGAGAACGTACTGAGGGGTACATCCGAGCTCGCTAGCGACATCAGTATAGATGCCACGAAATGGCGCTTTTCTAAGGTCCTCTCTGCGCAGTCTTCTTGACAATCAGGTTCCTCGGTCAGGTTGTAAACTTGTTACAATGATACTGGAATGATTCCAAGAATGCAAGAAAATTATTTCAATGGAGTCGACTCTCGTTAGAACATTCTTCTTCTGTTTTTGACGGGACAAAGGCTTGACAAGTGGTGAGTTTTCAGTTACATTAGAATCCTTCCATTACAGCAAGGTTCGGAAATGACTGTCGGAGCCTTTGACTACGACATGACTGAGAGATTGGAAAGATTCCTGACATCGAAGTTTACAACGATAGACCGCGCTTCCGAGCTGCTCTCCATCCCCGTTTCAACCCTATATTCGTATCTGGATTCGACCGGCAAGAAGCGCGAGAAGGGAACCTCATTCGTTTATCCGAGTATCCCCTTCCTTAAAAAGCTTGCTGACTGGAATCTTAACCTTCATTGGCTGATCACCGGCTATGGGGAAATGGAGATTGACTTCATTGAAATCGGCGCGCCCGGGCTTGATGGTCGGAAGCAGCGTGCTTCCCAATTACTTGCGGAAGCTGGCATAGATGACAGCGCCGCACTCGCATACGAGCTGAATGCGGTGAAAGGCCTTCGATTGCTTCGAGAATATTTCCGAGAGTACAGACCGGAAAAGGTGGCTGAGCCAAAAGCCGAATGACCAACACCCTCTACTACGGTGACTGCCTGGATGTTCTTCGGGATCTGGCGGAGGCGCACCCACAAGGAATCGCGGATCTGATTTACCTCGATCCGCCATTCAACTCGAAAAGAGACTATGCCGTCCTCTTCTCCACGCCAAAGGGCGAGAAGAGTGATGCGCAGATCACTGCGTTCGAGGACACATGGCACTGGGGACAGCAGGCCGAGGCGGAATTCACAGACATCACGAAGCAGGGAAATGTCGCCGTAACACAACTGATGATCGCGCTGCGCTCTTTCCTGGGCGAGAACGACATGATGGCGTACCTGACGATGATGGCGAACCGGCTGCTCGTCATGCATCGGGTGCTAAAGGACACCGGGAGCCTGTACCTGCACTGCGATCCAACCGCATCGCATTACCTGAAGATCGTGCTGGATGGAGTGTTTGGGGCGGTGAACTTTCGGAGTGAGATCATCTGGAAGCGTACCTCGAGCCATGGCAACGTGGGCAGGGCATTCGGTGACAACACAGATTCGGTCTTCTATTACACGAAGTCTCCGACCTTCGTCTGGAACCAGCTGTACGCTGCCTATTCTGAGAAGCACGTGCAAGGGAAGTTCTCCTCAATGGACGAGGACGGTCGACGATACACCACCAGCGATCTCCGCAATCCCGGTGTACGTCCAAACCTTCAGTACAAATACAAGGCGAGCAACGGCATCGTGTATGAGCCGCATCCGAACGGCTGGGCCATCAGCGAGGAAGTTATGCGTCGATACGACGAGGAGGGGCGCCTGTATTTTCCCAAGTCCGCGGCCGGGCGGCTACGTCTGAAACGGTACCTAGACGAAACCCGAGGCCAGAAGCTCCAGACGCTCTGGGATGACATCGCTCCTGTCAACTCTCAGGCACAGGAACGGCTCGGTTATCCGACGCAGAAACCGCAGGCATTGCTCGAGAGAATCATCGCCGCATCGACGGACGAAGGTGATCTGGTTCTCGATCCCTTCTGCGGTTGCGGAACGGCCGTGCACGCAGCCGAGAAACTCGCTCGCCGATGGATCGGAATCGACATCACGCATCTTGCCATAACGCTGATTGAAAAGCGCTTGAACGATGCGTTCCCCTCTCTTGAATACAAGGTACTCGGCGTCCCGAAGGACGTCGGTGGCGCGCGGGATCTTGCCATGCGCAACAAGCACCAGTTCGAGTGGTGGTCGCTCTCGCTCGTCGGCGCACAGCCGGGTAAAGAGAAGAAGAAGGGCGCCGATCACGGCATCGATGGGCTGATCTTCTTCCAAGATGAGCTGCGTGTGACGAAGAGAATCATCGTCTCCGTCAAAGGTGGCGACCACGTGAACGTCAGCATGATCCGTGATCTGAAGGGCGTGCTCGATCGCGAGAAGGCGCCGATCGGATTGTTCGTCACGCTTACTGAACCGACGAGGCCGATGGTTGTAGAGGCGGCCGCAGCGGGTTTCTACGAATCCCCGCATCACGGCCGCTTCCCGCGGCTGCAGATCCTCACGATCGAGGGACTGCTCGCCGGGACGGAGCGTCCGCAATACCCGGACATGTCCGCGGGGCTGACATTCAAGAAGGCCGCACGGGAGAAGAAGAAGGGGAAGCAGGAAGGCCTGTTCGGTTGAATGCCATTTCGTAAGACTGGAGAAGGAAATGATCAAGTACGAGATCATCACTGTATCGGCTTACCAGGAGTCATCTGCGGCTGTTCTGGCCGGGACCATCCGTGCATACAAATGGTCGGAGGATAATCCAAAAGCATCGATTGTATCAATCTCTCATTCAGTTGCGAAACTGGATAACGGTCTCTGGCAGGCAGTCTTCATCGTTTGGTATTATGAGTACTGATTACACCAGTTATCGAAGACCTAAAAGCAGATGAACGAACACGACCTCCGCGCCGTCGCGGAGTCATACGGAAAGATTGTAGTGCATCGTGATCGCCTGGGCGCGCAGCGCCGGCCGCATGCAGTCCTCACGGCGCTCGCCGAGACGGTTCGGTATGCGGGAATGATTACGAATGTACCGAAGACCTTCAGGGATGAGCTCCGCTTCAAGTACGCGGAGGATGGCCAAAGCGCTGAACTGCATTGGTTGAACACCTCGCTCCGCCTCGTCATCCACGAGGAACCACACTGGATATTCCCGGAGGACTACGACCTCGATCCGCTGTACCACGATTTTGCCTGCACGCGGCTGGTTGCGTGGGAACGCGTCGGCGAGACTGAACGTGTCGCCGGCGAGACCGTGTTTTTCGACAACGGCGAAGTTCAACTAACCGGTTGTTTCAGCGACCAGCACGTCGACGTGCTGACCGAATACCATCAGCTGGTGGACCAGCTTTTCGAATGGATGCTCAAGGAGTTTCGGCCGAGGGTGGAGCGGGAATATCGGAAAGGCGATGCAACCTCAATCTAACAAAAGCATATGATTGAAGTACGGATTCACGTAATTTACGACAGGCCTCTCGGGTTATTCACCTATTCGGACCGGATTATCTTTGGTTTATGACATTTTAAATACGATCGGATTCCCACCCGAAACCATCATTGATCTGACTTCAACCGATGATTCCCCCCGCTTACTCAGATATAACGATCTTCGGTTAAAGGCGAAAAAGCGCGCTAGTGGAGATACGATACCAAGATATGTCATTGAAGTGAACGGCGCGGCCGCGCTCTACGTCGTCCACGCGAACGAAATCGGGGTCCCGCCAGAGAACAGCACAAAACTGCTTTCGCTTCTCCATGTCCTCGCAAGCCGGGCAGATGCACACTATGTTGCTGTGGTGGATACCGAGAAAGTAGCAATCTATCCAGTTAGCTTTACGCTCGATCCCCCGGCTTCAGTTAGAGAGGTCGATCTCCAGGATCGCCACTCCACCATCGACATACTCGATTTCTTGATGGGCGCGTCACCGGACAGCTTCTCTAGGAGATCTAATGCTGGTATAGATAGCGATCTTTGGCTTGATAAACTACTCCTCCGTCTTCTATCTAGTGCTGCTTACGAGTTGGGTAAGTATATTCCGCCGTCGGATTGCCTCTCGTTGGTAGGTCGCGCTCTGTTCATGCGGTTCTTGATCGATCGAACCATTGTGACGGAGGATGACCTTGACGTTATAGCCCCAGAGGCAACAAATCTACGCGACCTGCTCGCATCGGCAGAGTCGTGTATCTCTACTTTCCGGTGGCTCGACCGGACCTTTAACGGGGAGCTTTTGCAACTCAATGCCGACGATTATGAAGGATTTTTTAATGATCTGGGCGATAAAGTACGGGATGCTTGTACCGTATTGTCCAACATCATGTATTCATCTGTTCACGGACAGCTTGAAATCATGTGGGAGAAAATTCGCTTTGAGCACGTGCCTGCAGATGTATTGAGCCAAGTCTATCAGGACATGGCTCAGAAGTACGATCCTCAGAGAGTGAAGAAGCAGAGTATTCAGTTCACACCGAGACACATTGCTCAGCAGATAGTCGATGGGGCCTTCAATGCTCTTCCTGATACGATTAGCAAGTCCAAAGCTCGAGTATTAGATCCGGCTGCAGGTGCGGGGGTGTTTCTCGTCCTAGCGTTCCGAAGGCTGGTCCAGGAAGATTGGACAATTACCGGCAGAAGGCCAAAGCGAAAACGGATCCGTGGTATCCTCGAGAACCAGTTGTGTGGATTCGAGATCAATCAAGAATCGTTGAAATTTGCGGCACTAAGTCTCTACTTGACAGCGCTCGAATTGGACCCAGAGCCAGAACCACTCTCGGAGCTGCGGTTTGAAAACCTAGGGAAGCTTGGCGTACTCATTAATGTCGATAGCTACATCCCGACTGAAAGAGACGATTACGTTCTCGGAAGCCTATCTACATACATGGCCGAGGCTTTCACTGGAAAATTCGAGATTGTGCTTGGCAATCCTCCTTGGACTGCGTACGAGCGGGACCGCAGTAAGCTCCTCACAAACGTAGTGCGAGAGGTTGGGCGGCTACGGGGTTGGAAGGACGAGGACGTTCACCAGTACGATGTGCCAGACGCTACACCAGATATTCCCTTCGTCTATCGCGCAATGCAGTGGGCGATAGAAGGTGGAGCAATAGCCTTCATACTTCATGGACGACTGCTGACTCGTATGAAGAATGGCGGAATCGATCGCTGGCGTTTGTTCTCTAGCTTGCGAGTGACAACCATCTTGAACGGTGCCGACTTCAGAACAAAACCGGACATTTGGGGAGGACAAGCCGCACCATTCTGCATACTCATTGCCCGCAATAAAGTGCCAGCGCCAAATGATGCGTTTTATTATTATTCACCGATCTACGAGCGTGGTCTTGGTAAGCAGGGCAGATTCAGATTGGATCCGCACAGCGCTGCGGTACTTAGGGTCCGTCATACCGAGGTACCTCATCTCTTCATTTCACTTCGCAAAGGATCCTGGTTTGATGTTGACTTCATCTCCCGCGTCCAGCAGCTTGGCTATCCGAATCTTGCAGAGTACTGGGCATACCATGGCCTCAAACACGGTCGAGGTTTCATTGTCGCGGGGCCGGTAACAGAAGGTCACCGAAGAAAGAAACCAATGGGTGACTTGTCGCGACTTCATGTCCTACATAGCGATAATTCAATCCTCTACTTCGCAAACCCCGAAGACCTACCGAAATGTCGTGTACTTGAGGCGGAACACCCACGTGAGGAGGTGATCTATCGAGCTCCACTTGTAGCGCTACGGTTATCATTACGAGTGAGCGAGCGGGAAAGAGGCGGCATCCTCGCGTACCAAGATATTCTATATACTCAATCATTCATCGGGTTTTCAGCGAAGGGCTTCAAGGCAGGTAGCCCGAAACAACTCGCAGATTACCTTTTCGTCGTTGCACGAAGCCGGTTTTTCATGTACTTCTGCTCGATGATTGGCTCTAGATTGCTTGCAGAGAGGCCGCAGTGGCAGAAAGAGGATTTTGAGAGGTTCCCTATTGTCCCATTTGAGAGCCTTACTGAAAAGCAACTCAGTTCAGTGCAGGCCTTGAAAAAAGAGATTTTGTCTGACAAGCAGCCATTTCAGCAAATCGACGATTTCGTAGCAGATCTATATGGCTTTGCTGACGAGGACAGGCAGTTGATCGATGATTTTGTCAATTACATGCTCCCGATAAAAAAAGTAGACGATCGAGCAGCTGAGCCGCCAACACAACGAGCCATTGATGAGTTTGCCCGGGACTTAGTCGAAACCTTGGATCCATTTTACCGGAAGTGCGGAGAGGAAGCTTCATGGCGCCAACTCCCAAATATGAATTCAACTCGGTGGCGTTATCTGCTTATGCAGATCATACGAACTGACGAATCAACTGCCACGAAGAGCGTCGCAGATCCAAACTACGATCAACTTGTCAAGATAGTAGCTGAGCGGTTGGCTACCGATGCGGCTGTTTCCCAAATTGTTATCAGATCAACACCCTCAAATATCGTGATCGGTCAGCTCGCACAAATGCGATATTGGACACGAACGAGAGCGCGAGCAATGGCCTTGAAGTTGATACAAGAACCAAGACAATCTGATTAGGGGCGCAGGAAGTATGTACCCGGCTCATTTTGGGTATCCACCGGATCCCCGTGAAATAGATCCTCCGTATCCCAGATGGAATATATCTTTGATCCTGGTGATAGAAGAGGCTGTCTTGTATGCATGGCAGATGTACGTGCGGAACCAAGGGGTTAACCTTACGGTTCTCGGTGAAGTTGAAATTACGGCTCAACTAACTACGGCTCTGAGCAAAGTCTGGAATCGGCGTCAGGTGACCGGTTTCAATCATAGAGTCTTTAGCGAGCCGATACCTGGAGCAAGCTATTATGACCATAGTGGGAACACACCGAACAAAACGCCGGATATCATTGTCAAGCGGATCGACACACCAAATCTTTCCGATACTCAACTAGATGGCTATTTTATTGAGTGTAAGAAACTCGATGTCAGTAAGGGGGTGAGTCTCTACATCCAGAAAGGGGTGTTAAGATTCGTTGATGGTCACTATGCATGGGCCGTGCCAAATGCGGGGATGCTGGGGTATATTAAACACAGAGCAAAATCTCGGCGGTCGATCATTCCAGATTTGTCAAGGGCTTTGCCACTCTATGATGGGACCAACGGCGTTCCGAATGTGAGACTCATAGCTGGGCCGACGCAATGCCCTAACAATCCTGATGTATATTGGACTGACCATCAACGGACATTCCCGCTCCCGGGTGGAGGGTCACCAGGTCCCATAGCTGTGCGTCATCTCTGGTTGACGATGTAGTGCATCTTCCAACAAGTGCACTTCAGGCCGGATCTCATCGTTTCTTCGATAAATCTTCTGAAACTATCTGACCGATCTCTTCCAGGTCCTCTTCCTGTATGACGAGGAACGGCCTCGCCGCGAGCTCGATCTTGTGCGGCCTTGTGAAGTGAACGCCTTCGGGATAGTAACCGTCTTTCTTCAGGAATTTCGCGCGGCCACCGACGATGATGTATGGCGTTCCTCCCGGATGATTGATCACCGCACCGAAATGCTGCGCGGCCGCATAGATGCGCGCCGCACTGAGGATGATGTGATCGGCGCCGCTCTGCGCGGTCACGGAGGCTGCAAGCGCGCCGGTGTCCTGCAAGGTGATTCCTCCCGAGCGCTGCACTCGTTTTGACTGCTTCCATCGCTGCGAGCCGCCAGTGGCTTCACTTCCGACAATCTGATAGCGGCCACCCTCCTGGAAATTCCGATCGATTGAGCGAACGAGCACCTGCTCGATCTCCGGCATAGACGGCCGGAGATCGAACAGGTTGCGCTTCATCTCGGTCAGACTAGCGGAGAGCGCACGGAGATCCTTGTCGATGTCATCGAGCATGATCACCTGTAGCTGGTGATGATGAGTTCGTGCCGCGGCTGCGCTTTCGCCTTTGCCGTATTTCCGCACGTGTACTTGATGTCGACCTTGATCGTTTTAAGCCCGCGAAACACGCGACGCATTTCCTCGTGGTCGTTGATGCTGATGATCATCCGGCCTTTGATGCTGCGCGCGAGCTCCGCCATTCTCTCGTATTCACCGAGATCGAACGGCACACCGTACCCCTGCACCTGCCAGTAAGGTGGATCGCAGTAGAACAACGTCCCTTCGCGGTCGTATTTTTCGACGCACGTTTTCCAGTCGAGGTGTTCGAGGTACACGTTCGCCAGACGCAAATGCGCTTCGGAAAGATCTTCTTCAATGCGGAGAATGTTCATCCGCGGCGGTCGCGTTGCCGATGTACCGAAGGTGCGACCGACGGTCTTTCCGCCGAAGGCGAGCTTCTGAAGGTAGAAGAAGCGCGCAGCACGCTGGATGTCGGTGAGCGTGACCGGTTCGGTCATCTTGAGCCACTCGAACATCTGCCTGCTGGAGAGCGCCCAACGGAACTCATTGATGAATGGTTCGAGGTGATGCTTGATCACCCGGTAGAGATTGACCAGTTCGCCGTCGATGTCGTTGAGGACCTCGACGTCCGCTTGGTCTTCCTTCAGCCAGAAAATCGCCGCCGCTCCGCAGAATGGTTCGACGTACGTCGTGTGCTTCGGGAAGAGTGGGAGAATATGCTTTGCCAGCCGGGATTTTCCTCCGATCCACGGTACAACAGGCTTACTCATGGTTGCGTCCTTGAAGTTGGTGATTGCCGTCGGCATGCCGGGAACCGCTCGGGCGCCGGCGAATGCCGTGTATTGAAAGGTCAGTTCAGTATTGCGTACACGAAGCTGAAACCCGCAGCGCGCGTCACGCCGTAGAGGAACAGCGCGATCCCGAGCTCGAGGAGAAACCAGATCGCGCTCCAGATTTTCTCAGGAGTGCCGGCATTTCCATGCGGGAGATGATGACGATACATCCAACCGAGAGTATTCGTGATCGAATAGAAGAGCCTCAGTCCCAGGCGCGTGCATGCGAAGCGTCCTTCCCACTTGTCCCGGTTGGTCACCTGTATGACGAGCACGGCTGCGACGATCACGCTCATGTTTCGTAGCGATTGCACGGCGTGCCAGAGGTCACGTGGCAGTACATCGAGATACCACGGCCACTTCATTGCACGGCCGTGCAGATCGAGCCATGTCACCCATCCGTGCTGATAGGCCTGCAGCAGATAGTCCCCATGTGCATGGATGAGCATGAGTAGAAGCGCGGCCACGAGCGAGAAATAGAATCGAGTGCATGACATAGGATTATCCTTTCTTTTTTCTGTAATAGAGCAACGTCCCTGCACGGCGCTTGTCCGCGGCCGCGACTGCCGCTTTGTCGCCGGCGACATCCGCGTGCCAGCTGCTGCCGAGAAAATCCACTGTGATGAGGCTACGAGCGCTCTTGTCTTCATAGACACCGATATACCGTTCCACAAGGCGTACGCGGCCGTTCTGCTGCGCCCAGGTCAGCCAGACCTCGGCCGGGTTCTTCAGAGTATCGGCGATGCGACGAAGATGCGGCGCGTGCGCGGCATCGACAGCGATATTGCCGTCTTTGTTTCGGAAGAGGTCGCCTGAAATCACGAGCGCATCACCGAGAACGTTCTCGGCAACGACCGGCGAACCGAGGCCGGCATCGAACTCCGAGAGAAATGCCGCGGCATAATCCTCATCCGTCCATTTTCGTGTGGAGGCGATGTCAAAGTCCC
>CAZWNO010000080.1:11711-19225 GCA_964635845.1 uncultured Chromatiales bacterium | reverse complement strand
TAATATACCGCGTTGCCAATGTTGTTGGTGGTGAGGTGTTCGAGCAGACCGTCTCGGTTTTCGAGTCGGATGCAATACTGGTTGTAAATATGCGGGAATCGTAAAGGGGTAAAGGGGTGAAGAGGTAAAGGGGTTAAGGAGTTAAGGGGTGAAGAAGTCGCTTCATATAGCGATACTGGGATTTCGATGCCAGGCACGGAGGCGAATTTTTCATTGTAATACGCGGCGTTCTTGCGGCGGGCTTCGTGCCAACCGTCGAGATACGGGAGCTTGACATTCAGCACCGCTGCCTGGATGGCATCCAGACGGAAATTCCCGCCGATCATTTCATGATAGTAACGTTTTTCAGCGCCGTGGACGCGCATGAGCTCCATGCGATGCGCGAGGTCGTCGTCGTTTGTGGTGATGATGCCGCCGTCGCCGAAAGCGCCGAGGTTCTTGCTGGGGAAGAAGCTGAAGCAGCCGGCCGTGCCGATGCTGCCGACGCGGCGGCCATCCTTGTACTGCGTGCCGATCGCCTGCGCGGCGTCCTCGATCACGGCGAGATTGTGCGCGTTCGCGAATTCCATGATCGGATCCATGTCGGCGGACTGTCCGAACAGGTGCACGGGCACGATGGCCTTGATGTTGACGGTGTCCTTGTACTTCTCCCAAGCCCTGATAATTGCCAACGGCTCGATGTTGTAGCTTGACCGATTAACTTCCACGAAAATTGGCAACGCGTTTAAGCGTGCTACAACACCGGCCGTGGCAAAGAACGAAAATGTCGGAACGATCACGCCGTCCCCCGGACCGATCCCCAGGGCCATCATCGCCAGCAGCAGGGCATCGGTACCGGAAGATACGCCGATTGCGTGTTTCGTGCCAACATAGGTGGCGATATTCTCCTCCAGCTTCTTCACCTCGGGACCGAGGATGAACATCTGCTCCTCGGCAGCCTTGAGGAGGACAGGTTCGATTTCGTGCTTTATCTGCTGGTACTGGGCTTTGAGGTCGAGGAGGGGGACGTTCATTTTTGCGTAAAGGGTAAAGTCGTGAAGGGTAAAGACGGTCGAGTTGTTGTCAGTTGATCTTTCGTTTCACACTATTAATCAATCCTGAAAGGACCTTCGACTCTCGATAGAGAAGGCGATCAAGTTCGGTTGTGTCGGTGATGTAGTGCTGTCGCTCTGCAATCTTCAGTTCTGTCTCGAGTTCGCTCAGGGAACCACGTGCTATGATGAGGAAACGGAGGGTGTCTTTTGCTGACTCCTTCGCCGCTCCTTCTGCGATATTCGTCGGAATGGAAATTGCTGCACGCCTCATTTGCGAAGTCAACGTGAACAGCTCAGCCTTCGGAAATCGCGCGGTCATTTCATAGACCGCATCAACAACATCCATCCCCAATTTCCACGCATCGAGATCCTCGTGCGCGCGTTTGAATTCATTCATGACCGTTCTCCCTAATAATATTGCTCAAGGTGGCTTCAGTCCACAGACCGCCTTCACCCTTTACGTCTTACCGCCTTTACGCTTTCACCCCTTTACCCCTTTACGTAACTCCTTCCATATCCGCCTCCACCATCATCCTCACTAACTCAGCAAACGACGTCTTCGGCGTCCACCCCAGCTGCGCTTTGGCGCGGGAAGGATCTCCTAATAGGAGTTCCACCTCTGCGGGACGATAGAATGCTTGATCGACTTTGACGTAATCCTCATAGTTCAGCCCGACGTGTTCGAATGCGAGCTTTACGAAATCCCTGACCGAGTGTGTCTCCCCGGTTGCGATGACGTAGTCTTTCGATTGATCCTGCTGAAGGATGAGCCACATGGCTTCGACGTATTCCTTGGCGTAGCCCCAGTCGCGCTTGGCGTCGAGGTTGCCGAGGCGGAGTTCGGTGGCTTTACCCTGCTTGATGCGCGCGACTGTGCTGGTGATCTTGCGGGTGACGAATTCGTAGCCGCGGCGGGGGGATTCGTGATTGTATAATATCCCACTCGCGGCTCTGATTCCATATGCCTCGCGATAATTGCGCGTGAGATCGAAACCCGCCACCTTGGTGATGCCGTAAGCGCTGCGGGGATGGAAAGGCGTGTCCTCGTTCTGCGGGCTCTCCTTCACCTTGCCGAACATCTCGCTCGATCCCGCGAAATAGAAGCGGCATTCGGGCGCGTTTTCCTTGATTGACGACAGCATGTAATGCGTGCCGTTGATGTTGGTGTTGAAGGTCGAGAACTCGTCCTCGAAGGAATAGCTCACGAAACTCTGCGCCGCGAGATGGTAGCATTCGTCCGGCCGCACGTCCTTGATCACCTTGAACACGCTGGGATAGCTCTCCAGCGACGCCGGGTGCAATTGT
The DNA here is from genome assembly GCA_964635845.1 of uncultured Chromatiales bacterium. Taxonomy (GTDB): domain Bacteria; phylum Bacteroidota; class Ignavibacteria; order SZUA-365; family SZUA-365; genus SZUA-365. The sequence continues at coordinate 16,886 of CAZWNO010000080.1, read as the reverse complement.
ATATCCTTCAGCAGATGCCGGATGCGTCCCAGCCGCTGCTCCGGCGCCTCGATGGCCACGCGTCGCACGATGCCGTGCACTTCGTAGCCTTTCGCGAGCAGCAGTTCGGCGAGGTAGCTGCCATCCTGGCCGGTGATGCCGGTGATGAGTGCGGTTTTCATTTGCGGGCGAACCGATGATGAAGTCGAAAGTGCATATCCATTATTCCGTAAAACCGTTACGAATCGTAGCCATTACGATCACGGTGGTTCGCCCCTACGATCATGACATCAACTCTGCAACGGGAACTTCAACCATCACTGTTTGCTGTATTGCTTCGATTACGACGGCGACTTTCCTGTTTCCTCGATACTGCACGACATGTCCCTTCATCCCTGCCATCGGTCCATGCTTGATGCGGATCTGCGCGCCGAGGGGGAGGCGTTCGCTGGTCACTTCCAGATCGAGCGGCGCGCCGTGGACGAGGATCTTGAGGCTCTCGATGACGTCCGAGCGGACTTCGGCGATGGCGCCGGAGAAATGCACGTACTTCATCACGCCGGCGACGTCGTAGGTGCGGCTGCGCTCCCGTTCGTCGACGTGCACGAATATATAACCGGGAAACAGGGGGAGAATGACCTTCTTCTTGCGGTCGCTCCACTGCCGCATGACCTCCTGAAGCGGGAGGAATACCTCGATCTCCGCCTCGAGCAGCTGCTTCTCGACCTTCTTCTCGTACCGCGGCCTTACGTACAGTACCCGCCACTTCCTCATGGGAAGACCGCTAAAACGCCAAGGACGCGAAAAAGAGACGCGAAAACTTTTTTAAATGGCGCCTCGAATCGCATAAGTACCTGTTCTCAAAAAATCTTTCGCGTTTCTTCATTCGCGTTTTCGCGTTTTCGTGGTTTCTTCCCGGGCAAGCTCCGCAATTCAGTCCCATCTCGGGGATGAACTGGCAGGGAAAGACCGCTGAAACGCCAAGAACGCGAAGAAGAGACGCGAAAACTTTTTGGAATGGCGCCTCGAATCGCATAAGTACCTGTTCTCAAACAATCTTTCGCGTTTCTTCATTCGCGCTTTCGCGTTTTTGTGGTTTTCTTCCCGGGCAAGCTCCGCCAATTCAGTCCCATTTCCGGGGATGAACTGGCAGGAAAAAACCGCTGAAACGCCAAGAACGCGAAAAAGAGACGCGAAAGCTTTTTTAGCGCCTCGAACTACATGGGTACCTGTTCAAAAATCTTTCGCGTTTCTTCATTCGCGTTTTCGCGTTTTGGCGGTCCTCTTTAATCTCCGCTCTGGAGGCGGAGGAGTTCGTCGCGGAGGCGTGCGGCCTCCTCGTAGTCCTCGCTCTTGATCGCCTCGTCTAGCTTTTCCTGGAGCTGCGCGACATGGCGCTCGCGGGTATCGACGATGGCCTCGGCGTCGGGAAGGGACTCGGCGCCTTCCTCGCCCTCGGGAATGAAGGCGGCCTCGGCGAGCACTTCGTCGCTGACGAAAATCGGCACGTTGTAGCGCACGGCGAGCGCGATGGCGTCGCTGGGACGCGAATCCACCTCGTCACCCACGGCGGTATCGAGCGAGAGCCGCGCGTAGAATGTCCCCTCGCGCAGCTCGGTAATGGTCACTTCGGTGATCGTATACCCCAGCGTGTCTATCACGTCCTTGAGCAGGTCGTGCGTCATCGGCCGCGGGGGCTTGATGCCCTCGATCTCCAGCGCGATGGCCTGCGCCTCGAACGCGCCGATGATGATCGGCAGCCGCCGCGGACCCTCCGCCTCGCGCAATATCAACGCGTACGCGCCTCCAGACGAGGAGGAAGTGGAGAGCCCGAGTATTTCGACGCGAATCTTGTTCATGGGGAAGGGGGTAGGGGGGAAGGGGCGTAGGAGGGCAGGGGGAAGCGGGGATTGCCCGCCTTCATTCCTTCTTTCCTTCTTTCCTTCTTTCCTTCTATCCTTCTGTCCTGTTGAAATAAATGTTCAATTCAGACGTCAACGCCGGAATCACCTCGAACACATCCCCCACTATCCCGTAGTCGGCGATCTGGAAGATGGGGGCGTCCTTGTCCTTGTTGATGGCGACGATGCATTTGCTCGACGACATGCCGGCGAGATGCTGGATGGCGCCGCTGATGCCGCAGGCGACGTAGAGCGTCGGTGAGACGGTCTTGCCGGTCTGGCCGACCTGCTCGGCATGGGGACGCCAGCCGGCGTCCACCACCGCGCGCGAGGCTCCGGTGGCCGCGCCGAGCGCGTCCGCGAGTCCTTCGATCAGCGGCCAGTTCTCGGGACCCTGCAGTCCGCGTCCCCCGCTCACGATCATCGTCGCCTCGGCCACGTCGAGCTTGCCGCTCGCGATGCTCGTGCCCGTGGCTTTCGTTATGAAATCCGCTTCCTCGAGCGCTGGGGCGAATGCCTCCACCGCTGCTTCCGCGCCGCTGCTTTCACCCGCGCTGAAGACGTTCGGCCGCAGCGAGAAGACCTGCTTCGGCGCGTTGATTTTCACCTTGACAAGCGCCTTGCCGGCGTAGACCGGACGCTGCGCCGTGATCGCGCCGTCTTCGACCGTGAGCGCGATGACATCGGGCGCCACCGCGCCGTCGATGCGCACAGCCAGGCGCGGCGCGAGGTCCTTGCCCAGCGAAGTCGCCGGCAGCATCACCACATCCGCGCCCTCCTTCGCCATGATCTCCGCCGCTGCCTTCACATAGGCGGCGTTGGCATAGAAATGGAGGCGTTCGTCGGTCACATGCACCGTCTTCGCCGCCCCGTACCCTCCCAGCGACTTCGCCGCCACCACATCCCCCCCGAACAGCACGGCGGTCACGGTTGCGTTAAGTTGCGTTGCCACTGCGGCCGCAGCCTTCACGGCCTCGTATGAAGCTTTCTTTATTTTTCCGTCGCGTTGTTCCGCGATAACAAGGATTGTCATATGGGATGTCGTTGGTCGTTAAGACGTTAAGAAGTTAAGAGTTAAGAGGTGAAGGCGTAAAGCGGTGAAGAGGTAAAGGGGTAAAGGGGTCTGGTAACCGTTGATTTCGTCTTTACCACTCGCGCGCAGCGCGTCAAAAAATCTTCGTGCCTTCTTCGTGTCTCCGAGCCTTCGTGGTTTCTTCTTCCAAAAATCTTTCGCGTTCTTCTTCGCGTTTTCGCGTTTTAGTGGTTTTTCTTCTAGATGACCTTGGCTTCGTCATGCAACAGGCGCACCAGTTCCTTCACTGCGCCGGGTCCTTCGCCGACGATGCGGCCCGCGGCCTTGATCATCGGCTTCGTCATTTCGATGACTTCGACACGGTTGGTATAGGGCGCGGGGGTAACGTCTTCGATGGGTTTGCGCTTGGCGGCCATGATGCCCTGCAGCTTCGGGTAGCGCGGGTCGTTGAGGCCTTTCTGGGCCGAAATCACGGCCGGGAGCTTCGAAACCACGGTCTCCGCACCGCCTTCGATGTCCCGCTCGGCGGTGATCGCGCCGTCTTCCGCGAATTCGAGCTTCGTCACGGTGCTGATCGAGGGGATGCCGAGCATCTCGCCGAGGAGACCGCTCATCTGCCAGCCGTCGTAGTCGATGGACTGCCGGCCGCAGAACACCGCGTCCACCTCGCGTCCCGCGAGCGCATCCGCGATGGCGCGGGCCGTGCCGAAGCTGTCGCGCGGTTCGCTGATGACGTGGATGCCCTTGTCCGCGCCCATGGCGAGTCCCTTGCGGATGGTTTCCTTCACCACCTCGGGTCCCACGCACACGAGCGTCACCTCGCCGCCGCGGGCTTCCTTGAGCTGGAGTCCCGCCTCGACGGCATATTCGTCATAAGGGTTCAGAATATACGTAACACCGGATGGATCTATCTTTTTCCCATCCCCCCCTATCTGCACTTTGGTTGTCGTGTCAGGCACGTGGCTGACGCAAACGAAAATGTTCATGCTTTTCCTGCCGTTGAATTGTTCACATCGTGGTAAATATAGGGGCGCGGGTGATCTTTTACAAGGGCGCTGCGCGCCGCGCGACTTTGGCTTGCGCGGCTGCGCCGCGCACTTTGGCTTGCGCGACGCTGCGCGCCGCGCACTTTGACGTTCGGCTTCAGGCAGACTGCGGCGGTCGATCCTCTGCTACCTGCCAAAAGCTCGCCACGGCGAGTCTGCGACCAATAGCCTAAAGCCTACAGCTTATAGCCTAAAGCCTATAGCCACCAGCCTCCTGGGCCTGGCGGGGGGCTCGGGGATTTCCGGGAGATGGCCACGCGCTACTGGCCGCTGTACAACGGACTGCGCGGGGATGGCAGGCTGTGGGAGCCGGGCTTCGTGAATGTGCTGGCGCGCTATTCGTACAGCACGCTGCCGCTGCTGACGATGGGTCCGCTCTCCGTGCTCGCGTTTCTCGGGCTCCGCGCCGCCGCGGATTTCGCCGACCCCGCCGACCGTTGCCGGGCCTGGTTCCTCGTCGCCATTGCCGCGATGGCGCTGCTCAACCTGCCCGTGTCGGGGAAGTTCTGGCCCTATCATCAATTTCCGCTGTACTATGCGCTGAGCCTGCTGGGGGGAATCGGGTTTGCAACCACCGGTCAATCCGACAGATCGGGGGTGTCGTCCGGGCGAACCGACGATGAAGCCGAAGGTTCAGTGGTTTCGCCGTCGGATGCCGGTCGCGAAACGTCAACATCCCGATCACGGTGGTTCGCCCCTACAACCGCCGGGCAATCCGACAGATCGGGGGTGTCGTCCGGGCGAACCGACGATGAATCCGAACGGTCAGTGGTTTCGCCGTCGGATGCCGGTCGCGAAAAGTCATCATCCCGATCACGGTGGTTCGCCCCTACAACCGCCGGGCAATCCGACGAATCGGGGGTGTCGTGCTGCCGCTGGACGTCACCGACGGCGCGATCCACGCGATGTACCGCGCGCGCACTCCGCTGCACGGCCGCTTCATTTACGACCTGCATTTCTACCATCACGCCCGCGATCCCTACATCTGGTCCCTCCGCCGCGAACTGCTCCGCACCTTCCGCGACGATCCGCCCGACTACGTGCTGAGCGTGGATTCCTGGCGTCCCCGCGGCCCGGGCGCCGCCGACTTCCCGGATCTGGAGGAATTGCTTGCACGGGAGTACACCATCGTCCTGCGTACGCAACATGCCCAGGTACTGCGCAGGAAATCCCCGTAAGTCAATTGCCGGGGTTGGGGCGGTGGACAAGATCCCGT
>CAZWNO010000080.1:1936-11701 GCA_964635845.1 uncultured Chromatiales bacterium | reverse complement strand
CGTCACCCCGCGATTGGTGCGATGCACCGTCACTTCGAGCTCCCGTCACCCCATGCAGGGCGGATTCGCGAAGCGAGGACGCCCGTATCGAGGGGCGGGGAGACATGCGGGCCGCGGTCGATGCGGAATGTATTGACATTTAGTTCGTGCGGGTGTTATTTGTATCATCTGTATCGGCGAGCAAACTGTAAGGAAAGGAATTGGAAATGGCACGGCCTGATAGCGGTTATCTGCTGCTGACCTTCTCGTTCGAGAAGGAGGCAGACGGTCGGTGGACCGCAATTTGCGAGGAACTCGGTACAGCCACTTTCGCGAGCACGCTGGATGAAGCGAAGGAGGAACTGCTGCAGCTCGTTCGGCTTCACTTGCGCACCCTCGAGGAAGTGAATGAACGGGACAGATTTTTCGACGAACACAACATCAAGATTTACCCATCGAATAAACGTCTGATCAAATGGGGAACTACCATCGACGCCGCTCATCTCGAATCCGCCAGGATGTATGAACCCTATAAGCTCACGCTAGCGACAACGTAATGTCGAACCTCCCGGCGATCAGCGGTCCCGCACTGATCAAGCTCCTTGAAAACGACGGGTGGGAGATACATCGGAGAGTGACTCATGGAGTCTCTCTCAGAAAGAAGGTGGGCGACCGAACGCTTGTCACGGTCATCCCCACGAAAAAGGATTCCCTGCCGAGAGGGACGTTGGGAGCGATTCTGGGGCCAAATCAGACCGACCTGGGTTCCGATGGCCTCGAGAGACTGCTCCGCAAATCGAGAACGCCGCGCAGGAAATCCCCCGACGCTCAGTAGGCTGGCCCCTACGTCATCCCGGATGATCGAGTGTCTGGGTTAATGGCCGAGCCGCTGGCTCGGCCATCCGTCGTCGCATTGAGCCAATGTTCCAAAAGGGCGCACAGGCGTGCGCCCCTCCCAGGGTGTGCCATCGCGCGCTTTGCGCGGCTAAGCGGTCCCGTCCCATATCCTACATCCTATATCCTACATCGCGAAACGCGTAGCGCGAAGCATTTTGCGCAGTACCCGCCGCTTCGTACATTTGTTGACTGAATAATTCGGAACACGATTGAGTCTGTCCCATTCCTTTTCTCCTCGTTCCCTGCTCGTTACCGGCGGCGCGGGGTTTATCGGGAGCAATTTCGTCCGCTTCTTTATCGAGAGGCATCCGGATGCGCGCGTGACGGTGCTGGACAAGCTGACCTATGCGGGGAATCTCGAGAACCTGGCGGACCTGCGAGGACGCTTTTCCTTCATAAAGGCGGACATCTGCGACGCGGATGCCGTGCGCCGCGCGCTGGAGACGCATGCGGTGGACGCAGTGGTGCATTTCGCGGCGGAGTCGCATGTGGACCGCAGCATCCTGGGTCCGATGATCTTCACGCAGACGAACGTGCTCGGCACGCATGTGATGCTGGAGGAGAGCCGCCGGCACGGCGTGGAGCGCTTCGTACATGTGAGCACGGACGAGGTGTACGGTTCGCTGGGTGCGGAAGGCGCCTTCACCGAGGACTCTCCCCTCGACCCCACTTCCCCCTATGCCGCCAGCAAAGCCGCGTCGGATCTCGTGGTGCAGGCCTACGCGAAGACTTTCGGCTTTCCCGCGATCATCACGCGCTGCTCGAACAACTACGGTCCCTGGCAGTTCCCCGAGAAGCTGATTCCCCTCATGCTCATCAACGCGATGAACGACCGCGCCCTGCCCGTCTACGGCGACGGGATGAACGTGCGGGACTGGATTCACACCCGCGACCATTCCGCCGCCATCACCGCGGTGCTCGCGCGCGGCCTGCCTGGGGAAGTGTACAACGTGGGCTCGAGCAACGAATGGCCCAACATCGAGATCGTCCGCCTCATCCTCCGCACGCTCGGCAAGCCCGAATCGCTGATCACCTTCGTGAAGGACCGTCCCGCCCACGACCGCCGCTACGCCATCGATTCGTCGAAGATCGAACGCGCGCTGGGCTGGAAAGCGGTGATCCCCTTCGATCAGGGTATAGCCGAAACGATCGCCTGGTACCGGGCGAACGAGCCCTGGTGGAAACGCGTCATGAGCGGGGAATACATGGAGTACTACGCGGCTCAGTACGGTGAAGAAAAAACCACTAAAACGCGAAATCGCGAAGAAGAACACGAAAACTAATAGAAGAAGAAAAACCACTAAAACGCGAAATCGCGAAGAAGAACGCGAAAACTATTAGAAGCGCGTACCACGATTTCCGTACCTTATTTCCATCTTTCCATCTTGTCATCTTGTCATCTTGTCATCTTGTCATAATGTCATCTTGTCATTCTAACAACTAACCAATGACTCTCGAACAAAAAATCACTTCCAAACAAATAACGATCGGCGTGGTGGGACTCGGCTATGTCGGGCTGCCGCTGGCGGTGGAGTATGCGGCGGCGGGATTCAGGACGATCGGCATCGATGTCGACGCGAAGAAGGTCGGCCTGATAAACAGGGGGAAGAATTACATCGACGATGTGGATAACGCCCTGCTGAAGAAGGCGGTCGCCGACGGCCTGCTTTCGGCGGAGGGTCATTACCGGTCCGTGAAAAAGATGGACGTGGTGTTCATCTGCGTGCCGACGCCCTTCACCGAGACAAAGGACCCTGACATCTCGTATATCCTCGACGCCGCCAACGGCGTGCTGCCGGGGTTGCACAGGGGACAGATCGTCATCCTCAAGAGCACGACCTTCCCCAACACCACCGAGGGCTACGTGATGCCCATCCTCAACCGGTCGGGACTGAAGGTGGGCAAGGACTATTACCTCGCGTTCTCGCCCGAGCGCATCGATCCGGGCAACAGGCAGTTCACCACCGCCAACACGCCCACCGTGGTCGGCGGCGTGACGAAGGCCTGCACGAAGATGGCGGTGCTCGTCACCGCGCAGGTGATCGCCGAGGTCGTGCCGGTGTCGGGTCCCAAGGTCGCCGAGATGGAGAAGCTGCTCGAGAACATTTTCCGCTCGGTCAACATCGCGCTGGTCAACGAGCTGGCGCAGCTCTGCGACCGCATGGAAGGCGTGAACATGTGGGAGGTGATCGAGGCCGCGAAGACCAAGCCCTTCGGCTTCATGCCGTTTTATCCAGGACCGGGCATCGGCGGCCACTGCATTCTCATCGATCCCTTCTACCTCTCCTGGATCGCGCGGAAATACGATTTCCAGACGAACTTCATCAACCTCGCGGCCGAGACCAACGAGGGCATGCCTTTCTATGTGAAGAACATGATCTTCCGGCAACTGGGCATGATGCCGATCTCGATAAAGGACGCCAACATCCTGATGCTCGGGGTGTCGTTCAAGCGCGACGTCGACGACACGCGGCATTCCCCCGCCCTGCGCATCATGGAGCTGCTGCTCGAGGACAACGTGCGCAAGCTGCATTACAACGATCCGTGGGTGCCGAACATCCAGGTCGACGGCAAGAAGCTGAAGTCCCGCAAGCTCACTCCCGCCCTGCTTGAGAGCATGGACATCGTCGTCATCACCACCGACCACTCTTCCTACGATTACGACATGATCGTCCGTCACTCGAAGGTCGTCATCGACACCCGCAACGCGACGAAGAATGTGCGCGGCCGGAAGGGGCACGTGACAGTGCTGGGTGATGGGAAGAAGTGACTTTGGAAGATGACTTTGGCTTGGGCCTTCGGCCCACTTTGGCAGTTGGCTTTTGGCCTGGGCCTCCGGCCCACTTTGGCTTTTGGCTTTTGGCACCCAGGGCTCACGCCCTGGGCAGATATGTTTCCCTGACACACCTGCCCAGCCCCAGGGCTCATGCCCTGGGGAGCCAAAGTGGGCCGAAGGCCCAGGCCAATGTAGCCCAGAGCTCGAAACCGAATTGTTCCCCATCAGATAACCACACCGTACCTAATGTTGAAATTCATCAGTGTCGTCGGGGCTCGGCCCAATTTCATGAAAGTCGCTCCGCTGCATCGGGCGCTGCTGCCGCATGCGGACAGGGTGAAGCACTTGATATGCCATACGGGCCAGCATTACGACGAGAAGATGTCGAAGGTCTTTTTCGAGGACCTGGAACTGCCGCAGCCGGATATCTATCTCGGCGTGGGCTCGGGATCGCATGCCGAGCAGACCGCGCGCGTGATGGTGGAGTTCGAGAAGGTGCTGCTCGCGGAGAAACCCGACCTGGTGATCGTCGTGGGCGACGTGAATTCCACGCTCGCCTGCTCGGTCACCGCCGCGAAGCTGCACGTCCCTGTCGCCCATGTGGAGGCGGGACTCCGCAGCTTCGACCGCGACATGCCGGAGGAGATCAACCGCATGGTCACCGACGTGATCGCGGACTACCTCTTCGTCACCGAGCAGGCGGGGCTCCGCAACCTGCGGCATGAAGGAATTCCCGACGAGAAGATCTTTTTCGTCGGCCACGTGATGATCGACTCGCTTGCGCAGTACCGGGAGAAATCCCGCCACTCGCGCGCGTTGGAGGAATTCGGGCTCGCCCCGAAAAAGTTCACCCTCGTCACCCTGCACCGGCCGAGCAACGTGGACCTTCGGGAAAACCTCGAGAAGATCCTCACCATCTTCGAGCAGCTGCAGGCCGAGACGCGCTTCGTGTTTCCGGTGCATCCGCGCACGCGCAAGCGCATCGCCGAGTTCGGTCTGCAGCAGCGCGTCGACGCCATCGCCTCGCTCACGCTCTGCGACCCGATCGGCTACCTCGATTTCCTGCGGCTGATGGACAACGCCGCGCTGATCCTCACCGACTCGGGCGGCATCCAGGAAGAGAGCACCTGGCTGCGCGTGCCCTGCGTGACGCTGCGCGAGACGACCGAGCGTCCCGTCACCGCCGAGATCGGCACGAACGAGGTCGTGGGCCTCGACATCGCCCTGGCAGTGGAAAAATCCCGCGCTGCATTGAACGGCAGCGCGAAACATGGTAAAATACCGGAATTGTGGGACGGCCACGCCGCGGAACGCATCGTGGCGATTCTCCTGGAACGGTTTGAGGCGACGTGATGGATTTTCGTATTGGTAATTGGATTGATCGGACGGGCGAACCGACGAATCGGGGGTGCCGCACGGGCGAACCGACGATGAAACCGAACGTTCAGTGGTTTCGCCGCCGGACGCCGGTCACGAAACCTCGTCGTTTCGATCACGGTGGTTCGCCCCTACCGATGATCATGGTTTCCATTATTTTCATCCTTTCCATCATTTCCATCTTTCCTTTTTCCCTCTCCGCCCAAATCGACGCGCTCGATCCATTCACATCGCGGTCGGCCCAATCCTCCGAATCCTCTGCAGCCCTTATCAGCCGCGAGGCGGTGCCGGTGGCGCGCACGGTGGATGCGGAGCAGTATGTCTGCGGCGCGGGGGATGTGCTGGCGCTGTCGCTGACGCAGCCGGTGAATCTCGACGCCGTGCTGCCGGTGAGCGCCGACGGCATGCTGCTGATTCCCCGCGTGGGCGCGGTGCCGGTGGCGGGACGCTCGCTCGCGCAGGCGCGCGCGGAGGTCTTCGCCGCGCTGAAGAAGAAGTACAGCGCCGCCGAGGGCACGCTGGCGCTCGCGCAGCCGCGCGCGATCATCGTGAACATCCAGGGCGAGGTGAAGTCGCCCGGACTCCTCCAGGTCACCGCCGCGACGCCGGTTTCCACGGCGCTGCAGCTGGCCGACATCGAGAAGCAGGAAGCCGCGCAGTCGCCGCTGGCTCTGCTGCAGGGCGAGACGCGCGCCGCCGCGCCCGGCTACCGGCAGCGCCTGGGCAGCCGCTACTTCGGCGCGCAGGAAATGGAAGCGCGCGCGATGCGGCGCATCGTCATCCAGCATGCGGACGGCTCGATCTCGCGCGCCGATCTCACCATGTACGAGGCCACGCGCGACGGGAAATACGATCCCTTCCTCCGCGAGGGCGACGTGGTCGTCGTGCCGCACCGCGAGCAGGGCGCGCCCTCGATCAGCGTGCTCGGCGCCGTGCTGCGTCCGGGCGTGTTCGAGTTCGTCGCAGGCGACCGGCTTTCCGACCTCCTGCGCATGGGCTTCGGACTCGATCCGCAGAAGACCGCGCTCTCCGCGGAACTGACGCACGCGGGCGGCGAGCCGATGAAGATCGACATATCCTCCTTGCGCGACGGCGGCGGCGACATGCCGCTGCGCGGAGGCGACCGGCTGTTCGTGTACGCCGACGCTCCCCGCGGCACGGGCGGCGCGGCCGCGGCGGACGGCGAGCTGAAGAAACCCGGCGTGTATCCGATCGATCCGGGCAGAACCACGCTCTCGCAGTTGGTGGACATGGCGGGCGGCTTCACGGCTGGCGCCTGGCCGGGACTGGCCGAGCTGTACCGCCGGCAGACCGGCGTCGACGGCTTCGCGCTGGAGGAGGCGCGGGAGAAGGACAGGAATTTCGAGAAAAGCAGTCTCGTGTACGAGGACACGCTGTACTGGGGTCTCACCGCGCGGCTGCGCGAGGGACGCGTGGCGGTGGACTTCCATCGGCTCTTCGTGCGCGGCGACCGCTCGGCCGACGTGACGCTCGAGGACGGCGACATCCTGCTCGTGCCGCGCAACACCGGCACGGTGTACGTGTACGGCCAGGTCAACAACGGCGGCTTCATCCCCTGGACCGACGGCCATGATTTCGAATGGTACGTCGAGCGGGCCGGCGGCTTCGGCGAATCCGCCAGCGAAAGCCGCGCGAGGGTGATCAAGGCCAACACCCGCGCATGGCTCGATCCCGACGACGCCGTGATCGAACCCGGCGACATTATCTACGTTCCCCACGAACCCCTGGTGCGCATGGCCTCCACCGCGGATCTGCTCGCAGTGACGGCGGCGATCGTCGGCGGACTGGCGGGTGTCGCGGGGTTGGTGATATCGGTATTGAATCGGTAGGGTAGGAGGACAGGGGGGTAGGAGGGTAGGAGGATAGGAGGGTAGGAGGATAGGGGGGTAGGAGAGTAGGAGGAATGCCCCCCCTACCCTCCTTCCCCCCTCCCCTCCTACCCCACTTCGCAAACACGAACTCGCGTGCCACATTTGACTGATAACTATGACTGACAATACCGACTCCCGCCCCTTCGTCCGCTCTGTCTTCGTGCTGCTGCGTCACTGGAAGTTTCTCGCGGCGGCGTTCGTGACGGGTGCGGCGGTGGCGCTGGTGTACGCGCTGACGATGCCGAACTGGTACAAGAGCAGCGCATCCTTTTTACCGCCGCAGGGACAGTCGGACCTGCTGAAGAGCGTGACGGGCGGGCTATCGACCACGCTGAAATCCTTCGGCATCGCCGGCTTCGGCGCTGGCGGCGAGGGCTACAGCTACATCGCGGTGCTCGAAAGCCGCCGCATGGGTGAGACGCTCGCGAAGGAATTCGATCTCGCGAAGGTCTACGGCATCGACGACGGTTCGATGGAAAAGACGCTCAAGACGCTGGCCGAGAATTCGGAATTCACCTACGAGGAAGACGGCCGCGTGGTGATCAGCGTATGGGACACCGATCCGAAGCGCGCCGTCGCGATCGCGGACGCCTATTTCACGCACCTCAACGAAATTTCCACCGAACTCAACAGCACCGAGGCGCGCGGCAACCGTTCCTTCGTCGAGCTGCAGTACTTCGGCATCCGCGACAGCCTGCGCAAGCTCGAGAACCAGTTCGCTGCCTTCCAGAAGCGCACGAAAATCTATTCCTTCGAAGAGCAGACCAAGGCCACGATTTCCGCCGCGAGCGAGCTGTACGCGCAGCTCAAGCTGCAGGAAGTCAAGCTCGGCATGATGGAGGCCAACATGGGTCCCGACGACGCCGAGGTCCGCGCCCAGCGCGTGCTCGTCAGGGAACTCGCCCGCCAGGTGCCGGGACTCGGCGACAACGACCTGAGCGGCATACTCGGCGACAAGGGCACGGATCTCCCGGAGGAAGGTCTCACGTACCTGCGCCTCTACCGCGACATCGAGATCCTCAGCAAGCTGCAGGGCTTCCTGCTGCCGATGTACCAGCAGTCCGTCATCGAGGAGCAGAAGCAGATGCACGTGCTCGTGCCGCTCGACCAGGCGCGCCTGCCCGAGCGGAAGGACCGTCCCAAGCGTTCGATCATCGTGCTCGTCGCGGGCATGTCGGTGCTCGCGCTCGCCATCGCCTTCGTGCTGCTGCGCGAGCGCTTCCGCCACTACCGCGCCGAGTACCCCGACGAATGGGCGAGCGTGCGCCGAAGCATGGGATTCACGCGCGGAGCGGAATGAGCCGCCTGCTCGCCATCGTCGCGGGCGCCGGCCTGGCGCAGGGACACGACGCGCCGCTTTCCAAAAAGGAGTCGGCGGTCTTTCTTTTGACCGTCGCCGCGGTCATGGCGCTGGCGTTCTGGCTGCGTCTCGAATTCATCCTCCTGGTCGCCATTATCGCCGTGCTCGGCGCGCTGCTGGTGCTGCAGAGCGCCGTGGCATGGATCGCCATCTCCATCCTCGGTTTCATCGGCGTGTTCTGGAACCTCGAGGCCGGGCTGACGCCTCCCGAAGTGCTGCACACCGTCGTGTACTACGGCGGCCTGATCTGGTGGTTCTTTCACCGGATCGTCATCGCGCGCGCGCCTCTGCGATGGACGCCGGGCGGCATCCTCGCCCTGACCGTCCTCGTGCAGCTCGCGCTGATGGTCCCAATTTCCTTCGGCTACGGCGCCGATCCCTACGTCTGGCTACGCGAAATGGTGATCGTCGCCACTCCCCTGATACTGGTTCCCATCGCGCACGAATGCGACACGCGCGCGAAGCAGCACGTTGTCCTCGGCGCGTTGGTCCTGACCATGTCCGTCCTTGCGGCGAAAAACATCTACCTCTACAAGCAGAAAGTGCTGGAGGCCGTATGGCTGTGGCAGGTCGGCGCCAGCCGGGCGACCGAAACGACGTACTTCGTCCTCGCGCTCGCGCTGTTCGCCACCGCGCTGCTGGTCGCCGCGCGTGGCAGGCGGCAGATCCTGTTCTTTTCCGCCCTCTTCGCGCTCGGCATCGCCGCGACGGTGCTCTCCTTCTACCGCACGATCTGGGTGGGCGCGCTCGCCGGATATTTCTTCATGGCCGTGATCATGGGACGCAGCTTCTGGAAGCGCGCGGTGAGATACGCCGGCATCTCCCTGCTCGTGCTCGCCGCCGTGTATCCGCTGCTGCTCGCCGACGTCGTGCCGCTCGACGTCATGTGGTCGTCGATCAGCGGCCGCTTCGAATCGATCGGTGAATACCGGACCGATGTGTCCGTAAAGAACCGCGACGCGGAGGCCCGGGCCGTGCTCGACGACATCGGGATGAACTGGGTGCTCGGCAAGGGAATGTCGACCACCGTGCATTTCACGAAGCTGACCTCCATGCAGACCATTGCGCCGACATGGACGCACAACGGCTACGCCTGGATATTGAACCATCTCGGCGTGCTCGGCACGCTGCTGTATTTCTCTTCCCTGCTGGCGTACGTCGCCCTCGGCTGGCGCAACGAGCGCGCGCTCCGCGACATCACCGGTCCGGGCGAGGAAGACCGGTACCGCGTGCGCATCCTCTCCGCCACGGCCGCCGCCTTCATCCTTTCGACCTTCATCATCTCCATCACGCTGAACGCCTTCATCGGCCATGAATCCGGCGTCGTGCTCGGCGTGCTGTTCGGATTGCTGGAGGTGTGGGGGACAGGGGGTAGGGGGACAGGAGGGGAGGAGGATAGGGGGAAGGGTGCAGAGGCCACCCTGGGAGATGGCAAATGAATGACACTCCAACCAATGGAAACACACCTGCCCAGGGTGTCAACC
>CAZWNO010000080.1:0-1836 GCA_964635845.1 uncultured Chromatiales bacterium | reverse complement strand
ACCTGCCCAGGGTGTCAACCCTGGGTGGACTGCAGGGGCTACTCCGGGAGCTGGCAAATGAATGACAGCCCAACCAAAGGAAACATACCCGCCCAGGGTGTCAACCCTGGGAATGTCAACCCTGGGAGTATCCTCTCCCAGGGCATCATTTCCATGATCGCATACGGTGTGAATTTCGTGGCGAGTTTCTTTGCCGTGATCGGCATAGCCAATCTGCTGGGTCCCGGACAGTTCGGCCTTTTCACCCTCGCGATACAGGTCGTCGCGTTCACCGCGATGATCGCCGACTTCGGGATCGGCCCCGTGATCATGCGTCGACTGGCGATCGCGCCCGGACGTTCGCTGAGCATTCTCCTCGAGTCCACCTGGTCGCGTCTGCTGCTGATGATTCCCACCTGGCTGATCAGTCTCGGCATCGGCTGGTGGCTCAAACCGGATTTCACATTCTTTCTCCTGTTGAACATCATGCTGTTCAACATGGTGGTCTCGTCGAAGCTGCCCGTGCTGCGCGGCACGCTGGAGTCCTTCTACCGTTCGCAGTCCCGTATGGGCGTTCCCACCGTCACCATGGCCATCGATTCGCTCGTGCTGCTCGTGGCGGTGCTCGTCATACCGATGTCCTTCCGCGATCCCGTGACCGCGATGATCATCTACACCGCGAGCAATATCGTCGGCGCAGGCATCCTTCTCATGCTCGGCATCGCGCGCGCACGCGGCGTGAACACCGAGCCCGTGCGCGTGTCCTGGACCGGCATGCGCGAACTGATCGCCGCCAGCGCTCCCCTCGCGCTGTACCTGCTGCTCAACGCGCTGCACGTGAGCATCGACTCGATGTACCTGAAGAGCTTTCACGGCGAGGAACAGGTCGGACTCTTCAACGCCGCGCTGCGGATCATGACGCCGCTGGCCGTGTTCCCGACGATCATCGCGATTTCCGCCGCGCCGTATTTCGCGCGGGCCAGCGTCGCGGACGATGAGGAGCAGCGCACGCGCATGTCGCGGCTGTTCTCCCTCTCGGTGAAGACCCTGCTGATCGGATCGGCCCTGCTGGCCGGGTTCGGACTCACCAACGCGGAGCTGCTCGTCCGCGCGGCATTCAAGCCCGCGTATGCCGACGCCGTCGTGCCGATGGCGATCCTCTGCGCGCTGTTCCTGCCGATGGCGCTGAACATTTTCCTCGTCGAGGTGAACAATGCGCGGGGACATCTCCGCAGCAACACGCAATTCGCCTTCATCCTCGCCGCCGTGAGCTGCACGGTCGGCGTGCCGCTGATCATGCTCTACGCCGCCTCCGGCGCGGCGGCCGCGAAGATGATCGCCGTGCTCGCCGGACTCGCCTTCCTCATCCATCATTCGCGCGAAGGCATCGCCGTCGCGATGAAACCCGTGCTGTGGAAAACCGCCGTACTCTTCGTCTCGCTGATCGGCGTGCGACTTCTGCTCGGAGACCTGCACTGGCTGCTCTCGAACGGCATCGCGCTGGCCGTGGTGGCCGTGGAAATCGCGGCGCTTCGCGTGTTTTCCGCGGACGAAATGCATCAATGGAAATCGCAGGTGATGGCGTTGTTCGGGAAAGGCGCGCTGGTAGGGGCGAACCACCGTGATCGGGATGACGATGTTTCGCGACCTGCCGCGGATATCGATCCGGATGAACGTCCGGATTCATCGTCGGTTCGCCCAGGGGATTCCGCATGAACGGATTATCGCGCATCACCGCCGGGATCCTGTCGTACAATCGCCGTGACGATCTGCGGCGCACGCTGCGGGCGGTGCTCGAAATACCGGATATCAATATCCTCATAATTGACAATGCCTCCACGGACGGAACGCGGGAAA
>CAZWNO010000079.1:14676-19459 GCA_964635845.1 uncultured Chromatiales bacterium | reverse complement strand
TTCGAAGGCCATATGCGTCGGATCATAATTCATCCTCACACGGAAGCGTGTCGGCTCGCCTCCCCGCACCTCGCCTGTTGCGATCACAGGCAAGGAGTAGACATCCCGGGCGCGCACCACGGGAGGCACGTCGACTTTCAGCTGCAGATGCGAGCGGAGGTCGGGCAGCGTGTACGAAAATTTCTGTTCCAGATACACGCCCTTGATGTTCGCCTGAACTTCGACGTTGCGGACGGAACCGTCCTGGCAGGTGTCCGGCGTCGTATAACGCAGCACGCAGTCGATGCTGTAAATGCTCTGCATGATATCGCTGAAGATGCGGGAGAGGTCTTCACTGGTAGGCGCGAAATAGGCCTTGCCTCCGGTCCCGTTCGCGAGGCGGCGCAGCGTGTCCTGGTCCACCCGTCCGGGATCGCTTTCGTCCGGGTAAAATCCGAGTCCGATCGGATACACGGGTATGCCTGCCTGCCATGCGGTGGCGATCGCCTGTTCACGCGTATGCCGTGAACTGTTGTCGACGCCATCGGTCAGAATGATGATGACACGCTTCCCCGGCTTCGCAAGCGAGTAATTCACGGCGGTCACGATCGATGTGTAGATGGCAGTTCCGCTCTTGAGCGACATTCCTGCAGTGGCGTCTGCAAGCAGTTTTTTATCGGATGTAAAGTCCTGTTCGAGATGGTACTTGGCTGCGAAACTCGCCAGGGCTCCCTCGTCCTGCGTTCGCAGCTTGTTGAACGCCTCGATGAATACCGCTTTCGCCCTGCGCCATTTTACGCTGTCATCATCGTCGTCCCTTGTCCCTTCCTTGAATCTCATGCTTATACTGACATCCATCAGGAAAAAGAAGTGGATCTTCTGTGCACCCTTGAGATCTCCGCACTCGATCTCCAGCGGAAGCATGCGGACGCCGTTCTCATATACCATGAAATCTTCAGGCCGTATGGTGTCGAGCGTGGCGCTGTTGTCCAGCACTTCGAATGGAAGCTGGATCTGCGGGTATCGTGTGAAATCCGTCGGGCCCATGATGAGCTTGAATTGCTGTGCGGCAGGTTTCCCCGACGGCAGGAGCAGTAAGAAGACGGCGGTCATGAACGCTGCGCGCGTCCATCGGTGTGAGGACATGAGATGTGCCAAGGGGATATCCTTTTTATTGCGTTCGCGGCATAACGACCGCCAGCTCTAAAGACAATATTGGCAAGGATTTGTTACATCGGAATGTGCCGATTCCCGCGTTCGGAATCAAGGAGGAAATCCGTACGCGGCTTGTCGGCAGGCGGTTTTTCGCATGCCGCGAAATTGCGGACGGTGCCAGGCGAAAGCGGCCAGTCCCTGACGCGGTGCGGTCCGGTGCGCCTCCTAACGATTCTGTGCCGCCACGCGAAGCTCCACGCGGCGATTGCGGGAACGCGACTCGTCGGTCGCATTCGAATCCGCCGGACGGCTCTCACCGTACGCGTTCACCTTGATGGCCTCAAGCGGAACGCCGAGACCGTGCAGGTATTTGCTCACGGCTGCGCCGCGCCGGCGCGAGAGGCCGATATTGTATTCCTCCGTTCCGAAATCATCGGTATGTGCGTCCAGCGTGACGGTGAACATCGTCCCCGCGGTGATCATCGGTTTGAGGTCCTTTTCGAAGCGATCGCGCAACGCGTCCTTGTACTCCGGCAGGACGACCGATTTGTCGAAATCAAAATACGAGATCGTCACATCCTCCGGCGCTGTCGTCTCCTTCGAGACCTCCTCTGTCGCAACCGCGGCGAGCGGAGCGAGACCGATGCTCTGACGGTACTCGTTGTAGGACAATCTCGCAGGGACCATGAACGAAACGGAATTGCTCTCGTACCCGGTCGCGGAGGCGGACATCTGATATTCGCGCCCCAGCTCGGTGCGGAACTGGAAACGCCCGTTGTTATTTGCTTCGGCCGTGAAAGCCGATCCCTTCGCCGGCTCGACGCGGATGCGCGCCTTGCCCAGCCCCATTTTCGTGATGGTGTCGTAGATGACACCCTTGACGTAATAGATGTACCGCGTGCTGTCCTTGAAGGGATTCGGCCAGACGGCATAGAGATCGAGATCTCCGAGACCTCCTTCCCTGGCCGAGGCGACGAACACGGTATCTTCCTGCGCTGTCAGCCGCCAGAACATGTCATCGGCAGCGGAATTGAAAGGCCTGCCCACATTGCGCGCGGGCGACCATTTCTCGCCCTGCAGATTGCTGGAGCGGAAGAGATCGTGACCGCCGAGACCGGGATGTCCGTCGCTGCAGAAATACAGATCGATTCCGTTCGGCGCGATCATGGGAGTCTTCTCATCACCGCTGGTATTGATCTCGGGACCCAGGTTCTTCGGCTCCGCCCACCGTCCGCTGCGCAGACGCTTGCTTCGCCAGATATCCGTTCCCCCGTATCCGCCGCCACGGTCGGAGGCGAAATACAGGTACTCTCCGTCAGGCGAAATGAAGGGCTGGGAATCCCAGTTCTTGGAGTTCACCTTGTCCCCGAGATTGCTGATCTCCTGCCATTTCCCGTTGTAATCCATGCGCGCTGCGTAGATATCGCAGTCACCGAGTCCATCCTCGGTGTCGCATTGCACGAAGTACACGTATTCACCGTCCGTGCCGATGTATGGCGAACCTTCGTCGCGTGTCGTGTTGATCTTGCCGCCGTAATTGAGCGCCTTGCTCCAGCCGGCGCCCTCGTGGTCGGTGAACCAGAAATCATCCCCCTGGATGTAGCCCTCGTACGTCGGACGATTCGTCGTGAAAAACAGACGATCCTCATACGGATACATCCCGAAGTCGTCGTACGCCGAATTCACGTTCTCGCCGAGATTCTGGGCGACGACGCCGTCGTGATCCATCACCAGATCCGGAGAAAGACCACCGCATGCGGTGAACAGCAATGCGAGGGCGGCTGCGAGAATGATCTGAATGCGGGGATATGACATGATGTGCTGTTTCATGCGAATTACAGTTCGAATTTGAAGATGCCCATGAGATGGATTGCCTCCGCCTTCCAGTTGTCGTCGGCGGAGATGGTTGACAGCGGCAGACCGTAGGAGATTTCCGGTGAGAACAGGAAACTGCGGCCGAGGCGAATGTTCACCCCGAGTCCGGCGCGGATATCGGTGCGCGTTCCCTCGGCACCGGGAATTTCCCCGCTGTCTCTCTCGATCGGGTGCGTCGTCGGATCACCGACGGCGAATTCATATCGCTCGTCCACGATCTTCAGCGTGTATGCCTGTTCCGCGGCGGTATTGAAGCCGATTGCGGGACCGGCGAACAGGTAGAATCCCGGGAACGGGTGTACCTGAAGCACGGGATTCAGCAGGAAGTACCCGAGCTTGACTTCGTTCAGCCGCTCATGATCAGCCTGCACGATCTCGCCGGTGATCAACTGCGCATCCCGGCGGATGATATAGCTGTAATCCGCCTGCATGTCGTTGTACACGAGCTTCAACGCGATACCGATCACGGGTGAGAGCATGTGCCCGACCTCGAACCCGATGCCCAATCCCGCCCCCGAGCCATCGGCGAAGCTGCACTGGCAGTATTCCGCGAGGAAGTCCCCGCTGTGCGAGTTGATGTTCACCCCGACCTGCGGTCCGATCCACCACACCGAGGGATCGGGAGTGAGCACGCTGGGAGGTGGAGGAGCCGCCAGACCGGTGCGGAACTGAGCCTGAAGCTGCGACGTCGAGGGAACAGCGAGAAAAACAGCGAGGATGATTGGTACGATACGCGAAACCGTCATGGTAACCCTGAAACTATGATGTAAGAATCGCGACAGCTGACAGATCGTGTATAGTATCGAGGTTTAATGCAAAAAGCAATGCAAAAAAACCCGGGGAGCGCGCTCCACGGCCGCGAAGTCATTTCCCGTCAGCGGGAAGCTGATCAGATATACTTGACGCCTCGGGCGTAGGTCCGAAGCTCGTCACGGAATTTCGGATGCGCGATATGTATCAGTTCATTCACCCGCTGCCGGACGGTTTTCCCGAATAGGGACGCGATCCCGAATTCGGTGACGACGTAATGGACGTCGGCGCGATTGGTCGTCACACCCGAACCCGGAATAAGATGCGGTACGATCCGGGACAGTTCTCCACTCTTCGCCGTCGCCGGCAGGGCGATGATCGGCTTGCCGCCCGGACTGCGCGAGGCGCCGCGGATGAAATCCACCTGTCCTCCAAATCCGCTGAAGAGCCGGGGACCGATGGAATCCGCGCATACCTGTCCGGTGATGTCGACCTGCAATGCCGAGTTGATCGCCACCATTTTGCGATTTTGCGCGATGATGAACGGATCATTGACGTAGTGGCTGGGGTGGAACTCGACGACGGGATTGTTGTCGATGAAATCGAATATCGTCCTGGTACCGAGCACGAACGAGGCGACCATCTTCCCCTTGTGCAGCGTCTTTTTCTCGTTATTGACGACGCCCATCTCCACCAGTTTGATGACACCATCGGAAAACATTTCGGTGTGGATCCCGAGATCACGCTTGCTCTCGAGGTAATTGAGAACCGCATCGGGAATGGCGCCGATGCCCATCTGCAACGTGCTCTCGTCCTCGATCAGCTCCGCGATGTACCCCCCGATCTTGTCGTAAGCTTCCTGATCTTTCGGATCCGTCAGCTCGCCCACCTGCGGATTTTCGCGTATCGGCGTGTCGACCTCGACGATATGTGTGAGTTTCGTGACATGAATGAAGCAGTCGCCGAGCACGCGGGGCATCTGCGGATTGACCTGCGCGACGATGATCTTCGCCATTTCGCAGGC
>CAZWNO010000079.1:0-14666 GCA_964635845.1 uncultured Chromatiales bacterium | reverse complement strand
CTGGTTTGGTCATCTCGACACCGACGCCGAAACTGCAGAAACCGTGCTCATCGGGCGGGGAGAGATGCACGAGCGCCACATCGACAGGGAGGATGCGGTCATAGAACAGCTTCGGGATCTGGTGCAAGTAAATATGCGTCGTGTCGGCGAAACCCTTGTTGACGGCTTCGCGCATGTTGCCGCCAATGAACAGCGCGTTGTGGCGGAAATGCCCCTGCATTTCCTCGGTGGCGTACCCCGCCTCTCCGATTGTGAGGATATGATCGACCTCCACGTCGCTCAATTCGTCGGCGCGTGCGATCATCGCCTTGATCAGCACTTCCGGGACGGCGCAGCCGGGGTGAACATAGACATGATCTCCGGACTTGATCGCCTGCACCGCATCTTCCGCGGATTTGATCTTACTTCGATAAATGGACATCCATTCCATAAAAGTGTTCCTTCTTCAGAATCCGATTCTATTGTGTGGTTCCATCAGCAGCATTCGAACGGATCGACTTCCATTCCGTAGATATCTTCAAGGCTGGCATGCCTCGCCTTCCCCTGCCATGTAAGGATACCGCAGCGGATGCAGGGGTCGGTTTTCATTTCCTCATCCATGCCTTTCACCATCCCTTTCAAATAGGGAAGAATCGTGTTCGTCAGCGCGTATGTCGATGTGCGCGCCACCACCGAGGGCATGTTCGGGACCGCGTAATGGATCACTCCGTGCTTGACGAACACGGGGTCCTTGATCGTCGTCGGACGGCTCGTCTCGACGCATCCCCCCTGGTTGATCGACATGTCAACGATCACCGCGCCGGGCTTCATGGTCTTGACCATCTCCTCGGTGATGATGTGGTGGCTTTCCTCGTCGCTGATATTTATCGCGGTGATCAGTACATCAGCGATCATGCACCCCCGTCGCAGATTCTCGGGCGAGGACACGACAGTCGTGATGCGCTTGTAGAAATGGCTGTCCGCGAAGCGCAGTTTTTCAAGATCGTTGTCGAGCAGTATCACCTGTCCGCCGAGCCCGAGCACCGCCTGCGCGGCCGCCATGCCCGAAGCTCCGCCTCCGATGATAACCGTCGCGGCGGGAGCGACGCCGCCGAGTCCGCCGAGCAATACCCCGCGCCCACCGTGATCGGAACGCAGGTGCCGGCCGGCGACCTGCGCCGCGACCTGGCCTGAAATTTCACTCATCACGCGGAGCACGGGAAAACTGCCGTCCTTGCTCCGGAGATACTCGAACGCTATCGTGCCCACTTTCTTCTCGAGCGCCTGTTCGATGAACGACCGCCGCCCCATACCGAGCAGCTGGAACGACATCAGGATGTGCTCCTCGTGCAACAGCCCCCATTCTTCCTTGACCATCGGCATGACCTTCAGCACGATGTCCGCACGCCCCGCGGTCTCTTCCGCCGAGTAAGCGATGGTCGCTCCGACTTTCTGATATTGCTCATCGGGGAATCGCGCCTCGGTGCCGGCACCGGATTCGATGATCACCTGTGCACCCGCGCCGATGAGCGATTCGACGCCAAAGGGAGAAAGCGCGACGCGCTGTTCGTCCTCGAAACGTTCTTTGAGTATTCCGATTACCATGAGAGACCTCTATCGCAGTTGCGTTCTGGTTGCGGTATGGTGTCAACGCCGCGCGGCGGATCGCTGCGCGGATTGATATGTATTCTTCATCAGCATGGCGATCGTCATCAGTCCGACTCCGCCGGGAACCGGCGTTATCGCCGATGCCTTGGTCTTGACTCCTTCGAAATCGACATCGCCCACGAGGCGATACCCTTTCGCTGTCGAGGCATCCTCCACGCGGTTGATGCCCACGTCGATCACCACCACGCCGTTTTTCACCATGTCGGCGGTGATCATTCCGGGCCGACCCGCGGCGACGATGAGGATGTCGGCCTGCCTCGTGAACATTGCGATATTGGGTGCCGCGGAATGCGCCACGGTGACGACGGCATTCGCGCCCGCGGCTTTCTGGAGCAGGATGTTCGCGATGGGCTTGCCGACGATATTGCTCCGGCCGACGACGACCACGTGTCTGCCGGCGGTCTCGATCCCGCTGTGTATGAGCAGCTGCTGAATCCCCGCCGGGGTGCAGGGCAGCAGGCATTCCTGTCCGATCACCAGCTTGCCGACGTTGATCGGATGGAAGCCGTCGACGTCCTTCCGCGGCGAGATCGCCTCGATCACGCGATCTTCATCCACATGCTTCGGCAGCGGCATCTGCACGAGGATGCCGTGAATGTCGGGATCGATGTTCCAGGAATCTATACGGGCGAGGATTTCCTGCTCACCGGTCTCCGCAGGCAATCGCAGCGTCGTGGAGTGGAAGCCGCAGTATTCGCAGGCCCGTTCCTTGGATGCCACATAGGATTGCGATGCGGGATCCTCCCCGACGAGCATGAACGCCAATCCGGGCGTTACGCCGTGCTTCTCCCGGAGCACGGCCGTATCCTGCCGCACCTCGTCCTTGATCAGCTGTGCGATGCGCTTGCCGTCGATGATATGCGCGGCGCCGCCTGCGGGGAAACCATGGTTCGCATCACTCTGCATGGGTCACGAACTCGGGTAGTGTCATTGGTTGTATGGAAACCGCCTTTCCGGTAGTGATCTCCACGGTCACGAGCACGGCGGAGAGATGCACGTCGTCGGTCGCCATTTCGAATTTGTGCGGCGTCTGCTTGATGAAGCGACGCAGGGCGATGTCCTTGCGCATGCCGACGACGGAATCGTACGGCCCGGTCATTCCCACATCGGTGATGTAGGCTGTGCCGTCCGGAAGGATCTTGGCGTCGGCTGTCTGGACATGGGTGTGCGTGCCGAGCACGGCCGTGACGCGGCCATCGAGAAACCAGCCCATGGCGATCTTCTCGGCGGTCGCTTCCGCGTGGAAATCCACGACGATGATCGGCGTCTGCTCGCGCAGGCGTTCGACGGTCCACTCCGCCGTGCGGAAGGGACAGTCAATCGGGCTCATGAACGTGCGGCCCTGCAGATTCAGAACGCCGACGCTCCCCGCGGCCCCGATCGGCACGACCGTGAATCCGCGTCCCGGGTTGTCGCGCGGATAATTCGCCGGGCGCAGCAGATTCTGCTCCGTGCTCAGGAGCTTCTGGATATGCCACTTCTCCCAGATGTGATTTCCGGAGGTGACGACCTGAACGCCCAGTTCCTGCAGCGCGCGATACTGCTGCTCGCTGATGCTCTTGCCTTCCATCGTGTTTTCACCGTTGGCGATCACACAGGCGATGTCATGCTTCTGTCGAAGGGATGGAAGAAAAAGCCGGACCGCGTTCAGGCCGGCGTCCCCGACGATATCGCCGATGAAAAGGATATTGATGGTAGACATGTATGCGACAGATGTTCGACTCGAGAGTTGTATATGCAACTTAGGGAAATGGGTCCGCAACTCCAAGACGAGCATGTCTGAAATGCTGGTCCGTGTTTGATTTCCGCACCTGAACCATTAGATTTACCGGATGCATTAACATCATCATCATGTACCAGACACCTGAAGAACGGCGCGAGCAGTCGCGTCTCGAAGACAAGGAACTCATCGCGGACGCCATTGCGGGAAAACAGGAGGCTTACAAGCGCCTCATGAGGAAGTACCACAATGCGATCGCGCACCTGATCATGCGCATGGTCGGAAACCAGGGCGACGTCGAAGACCTCGCCCAGGAAGCCTTCATCAAGGCCTTCAATTCGCTTCCGTCCTTCAACGACGAATTTGCCTTTTCCACATGGCTGTATAAAATCGCCACCAACAATTGCATCGATTACCTCCGCAAGCGCAAGCTGAAGACCTTCTCCATCGACCGCCCGATCGGATCGGACGATGGACAGCAGCAGTACGAAATTCCCGACGATTCACATACTCCCGATCGTGAGATCCTGCGCGATCAGCAGACCTCCGCCATCCGCGGCGCGATCGACGCCCTGCCGGAGAAATACCGGCTGGTGATCGTCATGCGCCATCAGGAGGAGCGCAGCTACGAGGAAATCGCCGAGGAACTCGCGCTTCCACTGGGGACAGTGAAGGCGCATATCTTCCGCGCCCGGGAAATGCTCTACAAACAGCTGCGCGGAAAGGTCGGCAATTACTGACCCCGGCCTCGGTGGGTGCAAATCGCCGATAACCGCCTGACCGCCCGGGAGATGCGGCCGCCCCTTGCATTTTTTCGGTGATCGCGCTATATTGAATTTCTTGTTCGGGGCGTGGCTCAGCCCGGTAGAGCGCTCGGTTCGGGACCGAGAGGTCGGAAGTTCAAATCTTCTCGCCCCGACGAACAAGTGCAAAAGGAAGCCTGATGGCTTCCTTTTCGCGTTCAATTCGCCCCAACGCCTCCCCTCCTCTCCTCCTACGCCTCTATCCTCCTACCCCCGCTCTCACGGCGCCACACCGCTCTGCATTCCCAGACCCTCCATCACTGCTTCATACAGCGGTGCCACGCCCGGAACCGCGGGGATGCGTCCGCCGAAACCGAGTGAACGGATCGTGAACATCTGCATCGAAGTCACCGGCACCTGCTCCAGCAGTGCCGGATTGACCGTGATTCCGCCGCGGGAGGCCAGTGTGCGCAGCAGCGCTTCTGTTTTCGATCGCATGACGCCGGACCGGATGACCGCCGTCGCGGTATCACGAAGGCTTTTCCAGTCCGGGATCGGTGTGCCCGGGTATCGTTTATCCACGAGCTGGAAGAAAGACTGGCCTTCGGGAGTGTCGACTGGACCGGCGGCATCCGCGATGCGGAGCCCGAACGCCGTGCGTCCGATGCCGCCGTATTGCGTGACGGGAAAGAAACCCAGTTCCCCGTTCCTTTCGGCTGCTCCCTGCCGCACCGAGTATCGCAGCGCGAGTTCGTGCAACCCGGCGCCGCGCCGGAACTCCTCGATCACTGAGCGCATGGACTCCGCTTCGCGCGTGAGCACCTCGACGATTTTCACCTCCACCGGCGGACCGAAGAGATCGGGATGCGAGATGTAAAAATTCCACAGGCTGTCATCGCTGGCGATGAACTGCTCCCATAGCAGCTCCGGAACCATCTGCGCCAGGCCGTTCGCGGTCCACATCGCCAGGTCGGTCCGCACATCCGGGTGCCGATCGAGCCCCAGCCGGTATCCCTCGCGTGTCAGCAGGAAGCGATCCACCAGTTCGCGCGTTCTTGTCCGGTAAAGCTGCGGGAAGGCTGCGAGTTCCTTTGCGGGAAGCCGCAGATCCGAAGACTGCAGCCGGTCAAGCGCGTCACCAATGCTCAGCTGCTGTTCCCCGTTTTCCCGGGCAGGCGCGCTGGCGCGCTCGTCGCTGGCGCGCTCGTCGCTGGCGCGCTCGTCGCTGGTGCGCTGAGCGCTGATGCGCTGAGCGCTGATGCGCACGAAGGGTTCCTCCAACCGCAGCGCCCAGAGCGCGCGCAGGGAATCGAATACGCCTTCACTCGCGAGCAGCATGTCGCTCGTGTCCGCCCTGGCCTGTGCACGGTAATCCTCCTGCAGGGCCTGTGCGAGAATGCGGTACGGTTCCTGCTCGAACCGCGCTTCCCTCCCGTCCCAGAGGCGGCGCACGAAGGCGATCGTTTCCTCCGCCTCCTTCTCCGTTCTCAGCCGGCTTTCGATCCGCCGGGCCTGCTTCTGGAGTTCGTACTCGCTGCGGATGGGGTTTCCGTAATCCATCTTGCGCACCAGGTACCAGCCGTCGGCCCCCTGCAGCGGAGACGACACCGCGCCGGGAGCGAGCGAATCGATCCGGGCGCGAAATGCCGGTTCGAGATCGGTATCGCGAGGTGCGGGAGGATCGTCGCCGACCACGCGCTGCTGCTCCGCCAGCAGCGTATCGAACGGAATGCCGCTTCGCAGCAGGCGGTACAGATTGAGGATATCCGACTCCTTTGTATGGAAAAGGAAATCGTACTGAATCCGCTGCTGTTCCTCCGCGAAGCGCAGCCGGATTTCCTCCACGGAGACGGAGACGCGCGCCCGTACGCTGTCGCGATACAGCCGATCGCGGATGAACATCTCTTCCGCCATGCGGCGGTTCCGGCGGAAACGGTCCTCCGCATCGAAACCGAGCCGGCGTGCCTCGATCATCAGCAATCGCTCCGCGATGAGCGAGTACAGGAACTGCAGCTTTACCGCCGGCGCGAGGTACTCGCGATCCTTGTACGGAAACACCGCCAGCGCGTAGCGCGTGCGGAATTCACCGACCGTGATCTCCTCCCCTCGTATCCTTGCGAGCACTTCGTCGTCCGAGGGTGTCTGCGCGACGAGCCTCAGCGGCCCGATGAGCAACAGGATGCACAGAAAGGTTTTCATGCGGATAATATACGAAGCCTGCGATCGAGATCGATCCGATGTCCAATGTCCTATGTCCTATTTCCTATATCCTATATCCTATATCCTATGTCCAGGACAATAAAAATCCCCCGCAGCGGCGGACCACTGCGGGGGAGGATGAATCGTCCGGGATGGAGACTAGAAGCCGATTTTCAGGGCTACGACATGCTGTCCGCCGAAGACATCGCGCGTCCGGTATGCGTAATCGAGGTACAGCTTCACATTGCCGGCCCACTGCTGCAATCCGATGCCGAAGGCCGGACCGTAGAGATATCCCGTCTCGTTTTCATAATCCATCTTCTCGTTGCCCGCGATGCTGTACGAACCGCGCAGCGCGAGAAACTTGTTGAAGAGGTATTCGACGCCCACGCGATACTGGTCGGTGAGATAGTTGTTGTTCTCGAACGAGGTCATGACGAGCACATCATGAATCTCGGAAATGCTGTGCTTGTATGCGAGGCCGATCTCCAGCGATGTCGGAAGCTGGAAGCCGGCCGATTCGATTTTCAGCAGCTGTCCCGTGCGGTCGGATCCGACTTCGTTGACGGTGCGCAGAAGACCGGGACCTTCGTACTTCATGTTGCCGCCGAGGTGGCGCAGGGTCACGCCGAGTTCGAGTCCGTCGAAACCGGCGAGGCCGGAATACTGGACACCGACATCGAACGCGAAGCCGCTCGCGGAGACGCGATCGAGCTCTTCCGAGATGAGGTTCGCCGTCACGCCGGCCCGGATGCGGTCCGTCAGGGCGCGGGAATAGGTCAGACCGAGCGTCAGGATCGTCGGTGTATACACCGCGCCGGTACCGTCGACCTGGCGCTCATCGGTGATCAGGATGTCGCCGAAGGAAAAGGATTTCACGGAGAGCGCCACGTTGCCGAAGCCCTCGAAGTTGGTGCCGAGTCCGAAGTAGCTGATGCCGTCTTCGTTGTCGAGACCGTTCATCTGCGAGAACATCACCTCGACACCGTGGATCGTTCCGGAAAGCCCCGCAGGATTGTAGTAGATCGCTTCGATACCGGTCAGGCCGGCCGTGTAGGCACTGCCAAGGGCAATGCCCCTCGCACCGACGGGGACGAGCAGCTGATCCGCAGCCGCCGTACCTTCCTTGTTTCCGCCGCCGGCAACAGCCACCGATCCTGTCAGGGCGAACGCAAGGAGGAGCGCCGCTGCAATATACCTTGGACTGATGCGCATGAGTTTTACTCCTATATTTCTTTCATTCATGTTCATAAACGAAATCAAGTCCTGTACCCCGGATCAGATGCGATCGAGGAACTGGGTTTCCGTGACCACGGCAAGTTTGAGGATCTTCTCCACGCCCAATTCGGGCATATCGATGTGGATGTAGTACAATCCGCTTGCCACGGGGAGACCGTTGTCGTTCTGGAGATCCCAGGTGGCGTACTGCGTACCGTCATCCGGTTTCTCGAACGAGCGGAGAAGTATGCCGGAAACCGTGTAGATCTTGAATTTCGCGCGCGACGGAAGGTGATTGAAAGTAACGAAGCGCTGGTATTTGTTGCGTTCGCGTTTATTGGAACCGTAGTAAGGATTCGGGAAGACGTTGATCTGCGTGATGTCCTGCTTTGCCACCTCGTCCTTGTAATAAGGCGGCACGGTTGTGAAGACGAACTTGTCTTCCGCGCCGAAGGGGGCGTTCGGGGTGATGCGGTACAGGCTGCCGTTGCGCCAGGCCTGGGGTAGGCCCGCGTACTGCTGCTTGAGCAGATACCAGCCCCAGTACAGGATCGGTATCTCGCTGCCGCGCTCCTGCAGGCTGAAGCTTGGATCGGCCCACACGGGATTCGGCGTGTCGCTGTACGGGGCGTCGATGATGAACAACCGCTCGTGATCGTCGAGGTTTGCGGTCGGATTGTACTTCCGATTATTGCCCGGCTGGTTCATCGATTCGATCCATGCGTATTGCAGCTGTACATGCTTGGTCGGATCCGCATTGGTCACGTCCCACACCTGGATAGGCGATTCAAAGTATCCAATGTATCCGAATGTGGGGCGGGTACCGCGGAGGTACAGATAGCCCTTGGATTTCTTCGTCGTGTCGAAACGGATTTCTACGACCTTCTTGACGTCGTAGCCCTTAATCGAACTGCCGAACTGTCCCGCCCTGGCACCGGTCGTCGAGGAGGTGTAGCCGAGCTGCCAGGAATACCCGCCGACACCCTTGGTGGACTCGTGGCCCTCGAAGACTTCCGGTCCGCCCTCCCAGTCGATGCGCAGGATCTCGTCATGATTTTCCCGCGGTTCGCCGATGTCGAAGCCTTCCTTGTTGAACTGGCTGTAGAACCCCGTGCCGCTGACGCCGATCTTGAATCCGTCCAACAGGTAGAACTCCTTGTTCAGACCCTCCATGGACTGATTGCGATCGAGGAGGACTTGGTCCTTCGTCACATTGCGCAGCGTCCAGGCGCCGTAATTGTCTTCGACCCGGCGTTCGTCGATGAGACCGTCCAGGTCGTGGTCATAGGTGGTATCGACCTGGCCGAGCGAACTGAATGTCACCTCGTAGGTGTCGCCCGTTACCTCCATGGGATCGACGATGACGACATCCACATAGCCGGCAGACTGGCCGGTGATGTGCGTGACGGGAACATGGTCGTCGACCTTGTCACCGTGGCGCCAACCGGGATCGGTCACCTGGGGCCGGACCTCGATGATGGTCGGCGTGGACTCGAGCTGGCGCGGCGTCGCATCAGGATTGTCATTGTAGGCGTACGCCGTCACCGCGAAGTAATACGGCTGGTTGTTGACGAGGGGACGATCCGTCAGGACATCCTTCGTGATGTCGTACATGCGGACAACTCCGCCGTCGGTGCCGTACTGCGCGGGCATCTGCAGCACGATGCCCGACTGGACGTCGATGACCTCGTCGAAAATCACCGCGACGCCGTCCGTTACATCGTAGGTCGCCAGGCGGATGCCTTCCTCGAGCGTGGAACTTCCGCTCGGGAACTGGTAGACGTTGTATCCCTGGAATCGGTATCCGCGCATGTAGTGATTCTCGATGCGGGCGATCTGCTTCGGATCACCCCAGTTGAGAATCACCCGTTTCGGGAGCAGCGACACGTTGACCTGCGGTGCCGGCGGAGCCTTGGGAAGATCGAAATTATTGTCGAACGCGATCTGCGCGAATTTGTCGTAGAACTTCAGCACCTTCAGGCTGCTGAGGCGATCGGAGCCCTGCGCGACGATGGAGGATACCACGACCTCCTGCGTATCGCCGACGGCCAGGGTGAACGGGCCGGCGGTCATCAGGAAGCGCCGGTCGCCCGGACTCGAGACGATGCCGTCGATCCAGCCTTCACCCGTTAACGGATCGCCTGCGAGGCAGACCGTGACGTTGTTGCCGGTCGTCGGATCCATGTAGCGGCTTCCGTTCCAGAGGCGGCCGAGCTGGTACCAGTACATCTGCCCCGCTCCGGTGGGCCTCTTCAGATCGGGATCATTGTAGATCGAACTTCCGTTGATGTAGAACGCAAATGTGGAAACCGGAAGGTTCTTGTATCCTCTCCGGTATCCGAAATTCCACACTGCCGAGTCACCCGGGCTTTCGACGATGGGACCCTGGAAGAAATCATATCCCGCCGCGGGAGGAATGCCGTAGGTTTCGTCCTTGGCCAATCCGTTGTACACGTAGCCGAGGCTGAGCGTCGTGTCGATGCCGACGAAGTCGTCCCATGCATCGCCGAGATCGGGATCGGACCACTTCGAGAAGTAGGCCTGCTCGAGATCTTCGGTCCCCTTGTTGATGACCGTGTATTTCGTGAACACCATGTTGGACAGCGGACCAGTCTGGCTGTAGGCCCATACGAGGGTATGCAGCTCGAGACCGATGGACGGCGATCCGTACAGATCGCGTACGCGGCGGGGATCGAGATCGTTCGAGACGAACCACAGGGTCTCGTCACCGGGGAGCATCGGCGTATCGGAAAGACAATCCGCGTACCCGACTTCGAGAAATTCATCGAAATCCGGTTCGTAGATCCCGTTGCCGTTCTTGTCCACCCACGGCGCACCGAGCTGTATGGGCCACTCTTCGTAGTCCGTGCGCATCTGCACCTGGAATGCGGCCTCGAGGTCGGCCAGGCCGCGTGCGTCGACCTTGCGGATCTTGAAGATGCGATTGGCAGGATCGTTCGGGTCCGACTGCGTTCCGTCGGGACTGATCGGGCCGGCCGCGAGACCGGCGTTATAGGTCGCACCACCGACGCGTATATCGCCCTGGACCACACCGCCCCAGACGATGCCGTCGGTGAAAATGACGTATTTCGCGCTGCCGTTCGGCCACTCGAAACCGGAGCCGTCGGAGAGCGGATTATGCGCCATGCGGCCGTTGTTCGACAGCCACATAAGGCAGTTGTTCACGGAAATGAAATCCCACTGGTCGTTCTTCGTGTCCTTTGACAGCGAAGGATCCTTCTCGCCTCTCTCGGGTGATTCTGCGAAAGCCGGTACCACCAGCGCCAGAAGCAGCAGAGGGATAATGAAACGTGATGTCCTGTTCATGTATTTCTTCTCCAACATTCTTGTTCTGCCGATAGACACTGGTTAAAAATTCATCCGCACGCCGAAAATCAGTCGGCGCGGCGCGGAGTACACGCCGGCGTTCATGAGCACCTGCTGGTAGTAGAAGTCCTGATAGAGTTCCGCGAACACGTCGCCGTAGGTCGCGTAGTTCGCGATGCGCGTCTGCCCTTCATCCGTGGAGAGGAAGTTGTTGTCCTCGGCGGAACCGGATGTCGCGTAGACTCCCGTGACGTTCTTGATATTCAGGAGGTTCGTCACCCAGATGTAGAAGTTCACATCGAGCGGTCCGATGGTCACGGTCTTGTCGAAACGGCCGTCGACCATGAAGTACCACGGTGTGCGCGAGGCGTTGATGGCTTCGATCGGCACGCGGCGGTCGCCGAAACTGAACTCGTTGACGCGGGTATAGGGTGAGCCGCTGTTGAACTGGAAAAGCAGGTTGAGACCGAAGCGCTCGAGGATCCGCGCGCCGAAAAGCTCGGGACCGTCATCCATTCCGAAGCGGTAGTCGAGGTTGATCGAGCCGCGGTGCGTCTGGTCGAAGTCGAGCGTCATCGGATACTTCGGCAGGTACGGCGTCTCGGTCGGCGACTGCCAGAGTGCGCGCCAGCTTCCCGAGGGGCTCGAGCCCGTGCCGCGGGCATCGCTGTACGTGTAGTTGGCCTGCACCTGGACGCGCTCGGTGCGGCGCAGCTGAATGTTGAGCGAGACACCCGTCGTCGTCGCGAAGTCGCCGTTGACCCATGCCTGGTATGCCGGATGCTCGGCTCCGAATTCCGCGGTGACCTGGCGCTGCTGGATCTGATCGCGGATATCCTTGTAGAAAGCGTTGATGTCGAACGCGAGATTCTCGCCGATCTGCTGGCGGAAGCCGAAATCGTACTGGATGGTCTTTTCCGGACGCAGACCGAAGCCGACGGGACTCGCGGTGAAATAGCCGCCCTTGATCTGGGACGACATCGTCGCCGTGCCGAGATAGATATTGCGCAGACGCGACTGCTGTACGAATACGCCATACTGTGCGTAGAACACGGTCTGATCGGTCACGGGGAAAGAGAAACCGATGCGGGGGCTGACGGTTTTCGACGCAGCCACGTCCTTCAGGTTCTCCGGGCTCTGGTCGATGAGACCGTCGGAGGTGAACTTGATGTTCTGCGGATTCACGAATTCCTTCGAGTTCGTGTTGATGTAGTCGTAGCGCAGACCGAGGTTGATGACGAGATCCTCGAGTTCGATCTTGTCGAGGGCGTAGAAGGACGCGAACACAGGTTCCTTCGGACCGTTCTCGTCGTCGTCCGCCTTGCCGCCGTAATAATCGTATCCGTAATTGTTCGTCCCGGCCGAGCCTGCAATCTGCAGGGTTGTCGCATCGGGATTGTACCGGACGTAGGAAGCGAGTCCGAAGGCGTCGATGCCGAAGCTGCGGATCGAGTAGCGCGTGAATTCACCGCCTGTCTTGATTTCATGCGTGCGGCCGATCTGGTGCACGAAGTTGATCTTGCCCTGGATGGAATTGAAGCGCTCTTTCCCGTAACTCGCACCGAGGGGATAGCCGAAGGGATAGAAGCTCGCGCCGAAGGCCGTGATCGGCTGCTCGGGGATGCCGTCGGAGAGGAAATGGTAACCGAAGGCGGCGTTGGCGACGGAATCGCCATACCCGAAGATGTTATGCTGCAGATCGGGATCCATCGCGATGCCGAAGGTGCCCATGTAGCCCAGATAGAGTTCATAAAATGTCGCGGGACTGAGCAGATGCGTGAACTTCGCGTTCACGCTGTAATTTTCGCTCAGGTTCATTCCCGCGCGCCGCTCGGCCAGCTGCGTGGTCAGACCTGCACCGTCGCGGCTATTTCCGTAGGCATAGGATCCGTCGACGCGCAGGTTGATCGGATTGAGGTCGAAGGTCAGGTTGCCGTTGACCGTCCAGCTCTCGCTGGCGGCGTTGAGGAATAATCCTCCCGGGAAGCGGTAATCGACCTTCTGGGCATCTGATCCGAGGCGCGGATCGAAGATGCCTTGCTTAGCCTGTTCCTCGGGAGTGAGCAGCTGGTGGGCATCGGTCTCGCGGAGCAGCGCATCGTACTTCGTCGTCAGGTCGTAGTCCTCGCGCCAGCCTCCGGTCGGAGTGCGGGAGAAACCGTTCTGGCCTGCAATAAAAAACTTCACCGGACCGTAGAGGGGGCCGCCCGCAGTCAGGATATACGTGCTGGTACCGGTCTTGTAGGTCCCGAGCGTGCGCTCGCCGTAATCAGCCCAGGGATAGTTGTCGGTGTAGGCCTCGAACTCGGCGCGGATCTTGCGTCCGCCCGTGCGCGTGGTGGTCGAGATCAGTCCGCCGTTGGCTCCCCCGAACTCGGCCGAGTAGCCTCCGGCCTGAAGGCTCTGCTCGGCGATTGCGTTGCTGATGACCGTCAGGGAGCGGCCGCCGTACAGTGGATTGTTCACCGGCATGCCGTTCACGATGTACGTCGTCCCGTCGGCACGGCTGCCGCGAACGTGCAGTCCGTCCCCGGAGGAAACCACACCGGCCTGGAGCGCGGTGATGCCTTCGACGCCGCGGACAGGCATGTTCTCGATGTCCTCCTGAGTCACGGTCTGTTTGCTGTTGGTCACATTCTTGTCGACCAGCGGTTTCTGGGCAACGATCACCACCTCTCCTTCCACCTTGAGGGCGTCGGAAGGAAGCTGGACGTCCTTGTCCGAAGTTTCGTTGGAACGCACGAGGACGTTCTCGATCGTGATGGTTTTGTAGCCGATGTAGCTGACGGTGATTGTCACCTTGCCAATCGGGACGTTCAGAACGACATACCCGCCGTTCGCGTCCGTGGCGGCACCGCGTGTCGTGCCGCCTGAGTTCACAATGACGTTCGCTCCGATCATGGGTTCTCCGTTTTCGAGATCCGTGACCTTTCCGGATACTTTTCCCGTCTGCGCCATGGCAATGGCGGGAAGAAGCAGAAATGGAAGCAGAACGAGCAGTAGCTTTTTGTGCATACGAGCCTCCAATGGGTTAAAGCTATAGAATATCGCAAAGCTCAAGTTCATGATGGGCGCGTGAAGATGCGAGAGATGTCAATCAGCACGAAGATTTTCAGTCAGAGTGTGAAACGCAGGCCATTCTGCCACGGTAGACACGAATTCCGCAAAAGCGTTACGTCTGCCGCAGGCCGGAATTGCGCGTGGCATCTTCCGTGTGCCCGCGCGGTCGCACTCGTATGATAGGGGTGTTCCGAAGAAGGGAAAAACATACACAAATCCGCATTCGCACCTGGTGGTTAATCCATCGTCCCAATATCAGATTTTCCAATCTGCTTTCCAAACCGCCGGAGCGCGGCACAGGTTGTTCTTCGCGATTTTCTCCTGCATAAGACTGCCCGGAGGGTCAACGCAAAATAATGAAGAGTTCGCTGCATTCATAGATGCACAGGGGACTGCGGAAATCCATGGGATTGCGTATGTTACGCGCTTTCATTCCCAGAGGAGGAAAGGCCGAATGAATGCGCTGCGTCCCGAAACCCGCACCCCCGGCGCGGGCGGTCCCCGTGAAGACCCTTCTGAACAAACGACGCCCATCGAACGGCTCCGCCGGCACCTTCGCAGGCGATACTTGCTGCTGCTGTCTCCCCCGGCGGTCCTACTCGGAGGCATCGAGGCCGCCCGCGCCCGTTCCGCGTTCGACAGTCTGCCCTACGTCGATCATGCGACCTGGGACGTCGTCCTGGTCGTCCTCACCGCGTTGTTCGCCCTCGCGCTCCCCCGCTTCTACCGCTCCCTTTTCGTCAGGGCGCATC
>CAZWNO010000078.1:0-19735 GCA_964635845.1 uncultured Chromatiales bacterium | reverse complement strand
AATGCGGTACTCGGCATCTGAAAAACTGGAGATCATCCAGCTCGTTTCCGAAGCCAACCATCCGGCCAAGCAAGTGCTCGCTGAGCTGGGAGTACCGCGTTCTTCATTTTACCGCTGGGTCAACCTCTACAACGAACACGGCTTTGAAGGATTGGAAGACCACACACGCGGCCCCTTTCATATCTGGAACCAGATTCCGGATGAGATCCGCGAACATGTGGTTGAAGTGGCAAGGGAAGAACTGGAGAAAACACCCCGAGAGCTCGCCTGGTACATCACCGATATCGAGCGGTATTACATCTCGGAATCGAGCGTGTACCGCATTCTGAAGGAATATGATCTGATTACCAGTCCCGCGTACGTTGTCATCTCAGCAGTTGATCGCTTCAATAACCCGACCCGTGCAGTGCACGAGCTCTGGCAAACGGATTTCACGTATCTGAAAGTAACCGGCTGGGGCTGGTATTACCTGTCAACGATACTCGACGATTTCTCACGCTACATCATCGCGTGGCGTCTCTGCACGACCATGGAGGCAACCGATGTGATTGCGACGCTCGATATGGCCCGATCCGCGACAGGGCTCGATACAGTGCGTGTGCGCCATCAGACCCGGCTGCTTTCAGATAATGGTCCGTGCTACATCGCAGGGGATTTGAGCAAATATCTTGATAAGTGCGGCATCGACCACATTCGCGCCGTCCGTATCACCCGATGACGCAGGGGAAGATCGAGCGATACCACCGAACGATGAAGAACGTTCTTCTCCTAAACAACTATTATCTTCCGGATACTCTGGAATCGGAGATCGCCCGCTTCGTGCAGTATTACAACAATGAACGCTATCACGAGGCCATCGACAACCTTCGTCCCGTGGATGTCTACGAGGGACGAGCAAGATAAATCATTACAGAACGTGAGGTGATTAAGATCGAAACAATGCGGAGGAGGAGAAGGGAAAATCTGAAGAATTTGACCGAGTCGGTGACCCGAAACACGGGTTTGATTATAAGGAAACCATCACTTACCTTAACAACGAATGTGTCTCATAGTTTTTGATGACATACACGATCTGCAAAGTGGTGCTGCGTTTTATAATAAGTGAATGATGCCATGAAAATGATTTTGATTGTATCGATAAAATAGAGCAGGAAAAAAAATCAATAGCTCGAAGCATGCGATGAAATTTTATACAAAAAGAGCTGTGGTGATATGATATTAACTATGTATATGGAAAACGAACGTATTACTAAGAGGATCCTTGGAGGTATTAATGATTAGAATATTTACGTGTCAGTATCTCGTCCTGTCAATGTTGTCGCTAATTATCCTTCCGAAAGCAACCGCACAATGGGAGGAGATAGAGCTGCCAAGACCGCAGTATCTCTATGACAATCTTGGGGGCTCCTGGGCATTTTTGGGGCCAATGGAATGGGTAGATGAGGAAGTGGGGTATGTGTTCGAGCGCAACGGTGTGTACTACAAGACGACTAACGGAGGTGTAGAGTGGATAAAGGACACAATTGAAGTTGAAGGCCTTGGAATGGGGCTCGGGTATTTGCCAATAACTGAATGTGACTTTGCGACAAGAGACTTTGGTGTTGTTGCCCTTGTAGCGACAGCTTCAAATTTCATTCATTTCGACAGCGCCATCGTGGTGACGACAGACGGCGGGAAAACGTGGCAAAGAAATGAGATCATGATTCCAGGGCGTGTAAAGAGAACGGGTACTACTATACGAGCGCTGGAGAATGGTGGAATTGTTCATGGTTGTGGAAGAGTACTGGCTAAAGATACCGTAACTCAGCGAAACATATATGAAGAGATAGTCTGCTATTCCTCTGATCTGGGGCTCACATGGGATGTCCTTGCGACCGATACCCTGGTATCCAATGACGATAGGGCAAAAACCACAGAATGGTTGTTCGTGGACTCCATGACCGTTTACAGGTTTACGTATGAGGGAATAGGTGATTTCTATATCAGTTACGTAAAAGCCACGTACGATGGTGGCAAGAGCTGGGATATTCTGCAGCATCCAATTGCTCCAGACCATCCGCTTGCCAGTTCAAAAGTGGGGAATCGTCTGCATCTGAACATTGATATGATGAATGATACATCGCTCGTGGTCGTGATGGGGTCGATGTTGAACGGGACTCCCGGATTCGGAATGGTAACCAGAGAGCGCAGTAAACATGCTTTAAGCGAAGGCTGGGTAAGGGTTGACGCCAGTGGAATGGCAGGTCCCGAAGTTATCGTCGATATGGGATTGTGGGACGGCAAGCTGTTCTATCTAACTTCAAAATACTTTGATCAAGACAGCCTTGTTGTTGTTGAATTATCTAATCCAGAACGTCGCGTAGCCGTTGCAACTCCTCGTGTTTTGAATCATTTGTACTCAGGTTTAACGCGCTTACACATCCCACGAGCTGATATGGCCTATCTCTGGACGAGACAGGCGATTTGGAAATATAATCATTCTACTTCAGGGGTAGGCGATCCAGCGCTGCCAGCATTAGAAGGCGGGATGGTGCCGTACCCAAATCCAAATAATATTAATTTACATAGAGGTGTTACATTTGAAACGGAGGACTTGCTCGGCAAGAATGAAGTATTTATCACTATTACGGACATCTACGGGAGACAGATTGCAAGCGAACGTGTCTCCGTTAACGCAGGTGCGATGTTTATCGCGAACGAGAACTTCGCGAAATGGGAATCGAGCCCCGGAGTTTATATTGTCACTGCGCATTTAGCTGAGGGGCGCAATCTTAAGGCTAAAGTAGTAATCACAAATTAAATGGAGTTGGCAATGTATAAACTTATTACCATTCCAATTGCCACGCTATTGACGTGGTTGATGTCGTTATGCGCATTTTCGCAGTCAAGTCCTCCATATTATGACAAAATATATACTGCTGATGGCTATATAGGCCTTCAGGAGATACTGAGCGATAACGACCCAGATAGTGATTATTTAGGAGACAGGGTTGCTGGATATTTTCTCGGCAGATACGCATTGCATAGTTTAACGTGGTACCATTTGGCATGGAGCCGGTCGCCAGAGTATCAATCTGCTGTTCGACGTCAGAACGTGTGGGACAGATTAGTGGTGGAAACTTAGTGATGAAATCACTACTATCGACCAAGAATCTGGAGGTGCATAATGAATGAATCAGGCAGTATCGAAGGACGTCTCAAGGACATCAAGCGTCGGACGCGAAGGAAGTTCAGTTCTGAGGAAAAGATCCGCATCGTCCTC
Organism: uncultured Chromatiales bacterium; assembly: GCA_964635845.1. Taxonomy (GTDB): domain Bacteria; phylum Bacteroidota; class Ignavibacteria; order SZUA-365; family SZUA-365; genus SZUA-365. Next base: position 16,473 of record CAZWNO010000078.1, on the reverse strand, counting down.
GAAGGGATAAAGGGAGAAAGCAGTATCGCGGACCTGTGCCGCCGGGAAGGGATTCACGCAAATCAGTACTACACCTGGAGCAAGGAGTTCCTCGAGGCGGGCAAACGGCGTCTGAGCGGGGACACAGTTCGTGAAGCCAGCAGCCCGGAAGTGGCGGAGCTGCGGAAGGAGAACGCCCAGCTGAAGACTGCCCTGGCAGAAGTGTTTTTAAAGAATCAGATTTTAAAAAAAACATTGCATGGCTTGGAAGCCGAGTGGGAGCAGTAATGCGGTACTCGGCATCTGAAAAACTGGAGATCATCCAGCTCGTTTCCGAAGCCGACCTTCCGGCCACGCGTGTACTCGACGAGCTGGTGATCCCGCGGTCGACGTTCTACCGCTGGCTCAAGGAGTATTTGGCTCGTGGGATCAATGGTTTGGAAGGGAAAGCGCGTGGACCATGTCGGTTCTGGAACCGGATACCCCGTGAAGTCCGCAACCATGTCGTCGATGTCGCCCGGAGGCATCTGGAAAAGACGCCGCGAGAACTGGCTTGGCACATTACCGATACGGAGCGCTACTTCATCTCAGAATCCAGCGTCTACCGCATTCTCAAGGCATATGACCTGATCACTAGCCCGGCGTACATCGTCATCTCCGCGGCGGATCGCTTCTCGCAACCGACGAAAGCGGTCCATGAGCTCTGGCAGACGGACTTCACGTATCTTAAGGTGACGGGATGGGGCTGGTACTATCTCTCGACGGTGATCGACGATTTCTCACGCTACATTGTCGCCTGGCGCCTGTGCACCTCAATGAAGTCAGAGGATGTGATCGCCACGCTGGATCTCGCACGGGCAGCTACGGGCGTCGAGCAGGTACGCGTCCGTCATCGCACGCGCCTGCTCTCGGACAGCGGATCGTGTACATCTCGAAGGAACTGGGTCACTACCTCGATGAGCAAGGTATAGAACACTTGCGTGGAAAACCGTATCATCCGATGACACAGGGGAAGATTGAGAGGTATCACCGGACGATGAAGAACGTTCTACTCCTCATAGAACGTGAGATGATTAAGATCGAAACAATGCGGAGGAGGAGAAGGGAAAATCTGAAGAATTTGACCGAGTCGGTGACCCGAAACACGGGTTTGATTATAAGGAAACCATCACTTACCTTAACAACGAATGTGTCTCATAGTTTTTGACGACATACACCAAGAATCCGTGTATCGAAAAAAATATGTTGTATAGAAAAAAAATCAAAAAAAATATGGCTCCTCGCTATTTCGTGTGGGTAGCGTAGCGTGAATGGCCTGATTCGCGTAGGTTTCGGACATCTTTCACAGCGCGAATCAACCCATGCTTTATCCTACCGAAACCCTCTTCACCGCTGCTCTTGGCCTGACACCACCCTGGTTCTGCAAGCACAGTGACTTCTCTGCCGATCAGTCTCGTCTCGATCTTTAGCTGGACTTCCCGGCGGGCAGCCGATTCATCTGTCCGACCTGTGCTGCTGCGGACCTTCCCGTGCATGACACGGTCGAGAAACAATGGCGTCATATGGACTTCTTCCAACATGTCTGCTACCTCCATGCCCGCGTTCCCCGAATTCGTTGCACGCAATGTGGCGTCGTGCAGGTACATGTCCCCTGGGCGCGGTCGGGCAGTGGTTTCACGTTGCTCTTCGAGGCTCTGGTCATGAGCATGGCGCCGCATATGCCGGTCGCGGCCATCGCGCGACAGGTGCGGGAATGTGACACGCGTCTGTGGCGCATCCTCGACCACCATGTCGGACGTACGCGGGAGCGCGAGGATTTTGCCGACGTGACGGTGATCGCGATCGATGAGACGTCGCGTCGCCGGAGCCATCGCTATGTCAGTGTCGTGGCGGACGTGAAGAAGCGGCGCGTATTGTTTGCCACCGAAGGGAAAGGACAGAGCGTCATCGAGCGGTTTGCCGCGGACTTCGAGGCGCATGGCGGCACGGCTCACACGATCAAGCATGTCAGCATGGACATGTCGCCTGCCTTCGTCGCTGGAGTGGCTACGTCTCTGCCGGATGCGGAAATCACCTTCGACCGGTATCACATCATGAAGCTTGCCAACGATGCGCTCGATGATGTTCGAAAAGAGGAGGCTAAGGAAAATCCGTATCTGCGAGGGAGCAAGTATCTGTGGCTTCGCAATCCGAAGAATCTGAGTGTGACCCAGGAGCAACACCTGAGGGAATTGCGAACGCTGACACGCAAAACCGCCAACGCCTATGGGATCGTGCAGGGATTGCGCACCTTTTTCGAATTGCCGGTTTCTCTGGCCGAGCCGTATCTGAAACGTTGGTATCACTGGGCACGCAGCTGCAGAATCGATGCGATGAAGGAATTTGCGCTCACGGTCAAGCGCCACTGGGATGGAATCCTCAGGTTCCACGAAACGAAAATGACAGCAGGTTTTCTCGAGGGCATCAACAGCCTGATCCAGGCGGCTAAACGGAAGGCGAGAGGGTATCGAACAACGAGAAATCTCATCACGATGATCTACCTGATTGCCGGGAAGCTGGACTTTCAGCTAACCCACTTGAAATAGCGAGGAACCAAAAATATTCTGGCAGAGCGAATAGGGGGGGGGTAGATAAAAATAAGGCGTACCCCTCCTCGTGACCTCTGAACCTGGTAAAAAATATGGGGGGAGACCACCTTTGAAAAATCGGGAAGATTTTTTTTGGAATCGTTCCTCAGTAGAATGGTATTGCATCTCGGAAGCACGCTGGCGAACTTGCTGCATCATAGGATTACTCGGAGAGATACGTTCATGACCCGCCTGTTCTTCGTTTCCTTTATCCTCGCCATTTTTCTCTGTCCCGCTACTCACACTCATTGTGCTGAGAAAGGACTCGATTCTCTGTCGCTTCAACAGGCCCAGGTATACCTCGATTCCTTGTGGACGATTTACGAAGTCCTGGAGGCGGATGAGGATTGTGCCCGGCGGCGGATGCATGCATTTCTCCACGCTTGGGCCGAGGAGGGGAGAAAGGAAGTGTCGAGCAGTCATCGAGACAGCATGGCGAAGCTCTGCGATGAAGTGTTCAATGTCGCCTTCAGACCTCGATTCCCTCATCTGGCTCAACACTACAGACCGAAAGAGAGCACGCAATCAACGAGTCAGGGTGAATACATCGTAGTCCCCGATAGTATCCGATATTCAGTTGCGGATGACGAGATGGCTTGGGATACTCTTGCATCGCAATCTTATTGGAATCCGAACGTCACGGGCAGGATCCTCAGTCAATTGACATACAGCAAATGGCAGCCACTGGTTCGGTCGGCACGTAAAGTACTCTACCTCTCCGACGCACGGAACATTGCCTTCCGGGCCTTCCTCAATGGCCATAATAATCTGCACGACTACGAACGAGAGATATCAGAGAACGATCGTCGCTTCACATGGGTCAACAGTTTTTTCCCGATATGTCCTGGCCACTGGGGTGATTATTACGGCTTACCAACCCTGAAAGCTGTTGGTCGGTTTATCTTGGCTCCATCGCTGAAGAGAGTGATTGTCTCCATCGCAGATGGGTGCTTCACAGGGTACAAAGCAATCCTGATCCAGAAAGATGACGGCTGGCAGCAGGAATCTACATTTGGCCACTGGGTGGAGTGAGCGGCACGGATACACACACACTCCAAATTGCACACAACAATTCAACACTTTCCGTGGGCGACGATCCTGAGAACAGGCGGAGGGTTAGGTACTAAGTACCGTAAGTTGGGAAGATCAAGTTTGGATTCGAATTCCTAAGACAGCCAGAGAAAATCGCCTTGCGATTCGTGGGAAGAAAGGTTACTATGGTCCAGAATGATGACATAGTTGGAGAAGGTTATGCGGCAGAGAGCAATCGTTACGTGTTGCATTGAAAAGAAAAGGATGAGGAGCCATTTCATGATCTGGTTTAGGCGCTGTATTATTACACTCCTGCTGGGTCCGTACGCTGTCGCATTTGCACAATTTCCCTATCAATTCGACATCACTGCGAGGAACCATCAATACGGTAGTGCCAATGATATCGTCGTGGGGCCGAATGGTAATCTGTACGTTCCAAACGGCTTCGGCGGATTGGCCCTGTACTCTCTCGATGAACACGGCTTCACATGCCAAGCATATTTCGATGATGATGGGCATGCGGACGCAGTGGCAATCGGTCCGGATGGAACGATATTTCTTGCCAATGGCGAGAATGGCCTGCTGGCGTTGGAGTTCGATGGTGCACGATTTATCCAGACGGCGGCCATCCGAGAAGGGGGATATGCCTCTGCGATTACCGTGAATTCGACGGGAACGATTTTCGTCACGGATTGGAACCTGGGATTGCTGGCGTATGAATACGCGGGAGGTGCACTTCGGCGCATTGACCAGGTTGAACGGGATGGATCGCGACTCGATGTACTTGTCGCAGGCGGGGGGAGACTCTTCGTGGCCAATGCATCGAAGGGTCTTTCTATGTATCAATTTGATGGGATGCACTTTACACGGACTGCACAGATATCAACTGGTGGTGATGCCTGGGCTCTGGCTGAAGGAGGCGAAAACACCCTGTTCCTCGCGAACCAGGAAGGGGGCCTCCAGGCCTATCGGTGTGACGATACGACTCTCTCGCTCATCGCGCACTTACCGTGTATTTACCAGGACAAAACAACGGATCTCGCGGTGGATGAGAAAGGTCTTGTCCATGTCGTGCATGGTACTCATGCAATACGTACGTATTCCTTCACAGGAGGTTCTTTTCAACAGGTCGCAAGCGCGGAAAATCTTACCAACGCCGAACATATCGGCACCGCGGCTGGTGGCTCGATCATCGTAAGCGGACGGTACGGGTTGGACGCGTATCAGCTGCAAGGAGATACCCTACTACGCAGGGCGGCATTCAGTATTGGGGGCTCTGCAGACGATGTTGCATGCTCCTCCAATGGGTCGATATTTCTTGCGAACCGCCAGGGTGGTCTACGCGCGTACAAGCTGGAAAATGGGAGTTTCGTTCAATCTGCACATGTACCTGATGAGTATGCGGATGCCTTGGCCGTACAATCAGACAGCGTGATCCTTGTTGTCGGCTCACGAGGAGGGCTCAGTGCCTATCATTACGATGGAACGGCGTTGATCAGAAGGGCGCGGATTCATGACTCTCAGTGGGCGTATGATGTTGCTGTGGGACGCGGGGATACTGTCTATACTGCTGCTGGCTATGACGGATTACGGGTCTACACATATGACGGGGCTTCCCTCAGATCTGTGACCTCGTTCTCCGACAGCTTGTTGGCACGCGGAGTATGCACGGATGGAAATGGACGAATCTATCTGGCGAGCTCACTCGCGGGATTGCATGTTTTCGAAATGAGAGGGGATACCTTGATGCGCATCGCGAGCAGATATGATGACGGCGCGGCGGAAAGCGTAACGATCGCTTCCGATGGAACCATATTCCTCGCGAACGGCAGTGATGGGCTTCGGGCTTATGAGCTGCAGGCAAACGGACTGATCAATACTGCGCACATCGATCCCGGCGGCCTGGCGACGGATGTCGCGGTCTTTTCCGATGAGATCATATTGCTTCGTACGGCATCGAACGCGGGCGATAACGTGAGCGGACTCCATGCATATCGATATAATGGCCAGAGCTTCGTCCGAATCGGGTATTTCAAAACAGACAACGATCCGTATTACGGGTCCGTGTTTGCGGGTCAGGGCGGGCTGGTGCTCTACGCAGACGGCTGGAACGGATTGTACGCACTCACCTTAACATCCTCGTCGGATGTGGAAAGACCAAGCGCATATGTCCCATCAACCTGCGTGCTGAATCAGAACTATCCCAATCCCTTCAATCCTTCGACAACCATCGAGTTCAGTATCCCGAGCTCTGGCAATGTTCGACTCGCGGTATTCGATCACTTGGGACGAGAAGTTGCAGTACTCGCTGATGGCGAGTATCAGGCCGGCACGCACTCATGCCAGTTCACCGGCGCAGAACAGACATCTGGTGTGTACGTGTATCGCCTCAGCTGGAACGGCAAAACCGAGGCACGTAAAATGGTTCTGCTGCGATAGGCACACCCTCGATATTGCGTGCAACAATGCAACACTTTCCGTGGCCGACGATCCTGGTAAAAGGCGGGGAACTTGAAAGCCCAGTACTTCGGGCAAGATGAGATTTAGAATCAGTCTCCGGAATCAATTCCGAAAATCTTTACCGGATCAATCTGGAGGTGGTTCTGCTCGATGTTACTTCACAACCGCACATTCAGCATGATCGATCCACCTGAGAATCCCTTGACGTCGTAAACAGTCAATGTATTCGGCGTAGGTGTTGCATACCGACTTTCGTCCTGCTGTTCATGAAGCGCAGATTGTAAAACGTGGCGGAACTGCAATTCCACACTGCCGTAGGAATGGGCTACAGAGAATCCCAATACAGCGAAGCTCTCCTGAAGAATGGATTCTCTTTCGTACCTGCTGTAATAGTAGCTTTGGTTCAAATGTCCCTCTGCTGAACCTCCGAGTTCCTCGAACACATGTGTATAGGCAAATCCTGCAAAAAAGGATACTACCCCTGGTCGCACGAGTTCCATACTGCATTCTGCGGTGAGGAAGGATCCTGCAGCGATGCGGGGACGCAGGGCAAGGTACCATTCAGCTGCACCAGGGCGATGCTCGGTGAGCGCAAACCTATGCGAGAGCGAAAGGCCGATGTGCGTGCTGATCGGACGCTTGTGAACGTCATACATATGAACGAGTGTTTCCAGTCCGAGCATCCATTTGGATTCGTAAACCGGATCACCAAGATATTCGAATGGATGTGAATCCCCATCGCCATAGACCTTCATGCCGTCCGCTCCAACGATCTCGAGTGCATAGAATTCAGGCGGAATGTTCTTTCCGAAGAGCGAATGCGGAATCAACGTCGGGATGCCACGCATAACCGCAAGACTATCTTCGGCGGTGGAATATGTCTCAGAGTTTTCCTGAAGAGATACCAACCACGCGATCAGGAGTCCTGGAAGTGCAATAGGGATTGCGAAAGCCACTGCCGCCACTTCGACAGGTATGCCTTCCTTCTCATATCCTGTGGAGTTGCGTGACACTCCGTACAGCATTGCTGACCAGGCGGGATAGATGATCAAGGATGCAACTTTACCGAATGGAGTCGAGGAGAATGCTGTCAGAAACACGATGCTGTCCACAGGGATACGGCGCAGGTGCCTGTAGGCCGTTGTGGCGTCGTACAGCCCTTTGCCTTCCCAGACAAAGAGCGCTGAGTCAGATATCGTGAGAAGGGGCTCCCGGAGCGTTTCTCCGCTGCGTGTGACAATCATGGGGTGGGCAGGATCTTCGAAACGGTCGAGGTCTATTTCGATAATTCCCCGTCTATGCAGTCCGGAGAGTGTACGGAGCTTCATTGTAGGATGGTCCGCTCCTAGAAATTCTAGCAGCATCTGACTCATCTCATCACCGGCAAGGCTGAAGCGCTCGTAGTGGAGGATCCAAGTACCGAGTACTGCACATTCCATGCTGTCGAGCACCAGTATGAGACTGTCGCTACTTTCGCGATGGACAATACAGCGTACCTTGTTATCCGCAATAGGGATGAGATCTGTACGAACGTATTCATCTTCATCTCGAAAGAGATGAAAATACTCTTTTTCTGCCATGCTAATGGAAGTCCCGACACGAGGAATATCGCCGTTCACCCCTTGTGCCAGAGTGAGAGCCGGCGTCACAGTAGCTAACAATGCAATAATGAGGAAGCGCATAGAACGTCTCATGGTCGAAAGATACATCAATGATACAAAATGTTCCACGTATTGACGCATGCGTACACACACTCGAAATTGCATGCAACAATGCAACACTTTTCGGATGGCTGATGAAACTCCTCCTCCCCGTATGTGCGTGCGATGCCGTCACTGCACAAGTAAAATCCCATGATGGATAGAGGCCACACTCTGGACCGTCAGGACGTATATACCGGGGCACATTCCATCCGTCTCAACCGTACCTGCAGTTGTCCCTGACACCTTCAGCATGCCTTTCCGTAAAATCTCCCTTCCCAACAGATCATGAATGGCGAGTGTGACGGAGCCGGTTACGTCCGCAGGGAGAGACACATTCACAACACTACCCGTGCGGGCTGGATTCGGCCAGAGGACCGGATGCTCCACGTGTGGAGCATCGTCAGGTTTCTGCGTACCAAGTGGTGACTGTAGCTGTATAGTGAAGTCGTGCCTCTGGGTTTGATTGAGGGGGCCAGAATCGTCGATGTAGCCCTCGATCAGACCAAAGTCCCTTCGAAACACGAAGTTACTCGAACGCCGCACGCCGTGCACGGAGAAAATCAGTTCAAGGGAGTCCGGGGTTACCATTTGTATGTCATGAAGGGGCAGGAATCGGATTGAATCCGGAACCGAATGCCATGACGGAGTCGCGACAGAGCGCAGTTCCCAGATCGAAGGGACAGCGTACTGCGTCAGAATAGTATCGCTATAAAACAGAACCCGATTTGTGAATTCGGTGATGAATCGGACATACGACGTGTCCGGTTCATCTTGATTTGTTCGTCTCACGACTTCATAGATCTCTTCGTTGCCACCGCTTTCATTTTGTTGCTCCGCGACAAACCTGTACTGGATGACGTGAGCGTAGTACAACAGATTGTGACCGGCCATTCTCACCTCGTCGACGAGGTACACATGAGTTCGCCACCGACGCGGGAGGAAGTAATCGTGTAGATCGAGAAATGCCACCTCGTCGGCTGACACAGGGGCGCTGTAGGAGACAGTATCGGTCCCACCCGCCGATGTGCTGACAATCCGATAACGATAGTCGAGCGCCCATTCTACGTCCTGGTCAAGCAGACAGTTTACTCCGGCAGGACGGATGGCAATTGCCTGCCAGATCGAATCCGCCTTTGCACGTTCGATGGTTGTATTTGTCCAGTCGGCAATTGCGGGTGAACTCCACGATAGGAGTATTTGTGGATGGCCCGCCGTGGAGTAATTGCACCCAACCACGATGAGTGAATCCACGCTCGACGATGAAGTGATTGTTGAACTTGATGTGGAAGGGGTGAGAAATAATAGGATAGATAGCTGGATGAGCCAAATGAACGACTTCAAATTGCTCACACCGCTTCCACTACGGAGATCAGAACCTGAGCCCGGAGTTGTTTCATGCCGTCTGTGAGGTAAAGTACCGCGATCCATTTCGACGAATCCCACTCTTCCCCACGTAGAACCGTGTGGCACAGCTACGGCTGAGTGACCGAGCGGCTCCTTGCCTCCATAAGGACTATTCGTTGATTCCTCCAAAACTCGGCTCCTTCTGATCGTTGCTGGCAACCTAACTGTTCCGGATACGATTGTCAAGTATTATCCGGCGATGCATTCACGACGTAACGAAACACCGACTCACAGGTCCTTCATGCGGAGCAGGGCAGATATTGGTTTCAAGCTGCACGAAGCGTTCGTTGTCCCGCTCGGCAGTGCACAGTATATTGAAGCTTCCCTCAGCCCTGCTCCTGTAACGGAATGATCCGCTTGCGGGTTTTTCGGGAAGTGCGCCTAGGGCTCGATTCTTTCCGGCTACGGTGCAATTACGGTGAAAGCGGGTAGGCGTCCCCGTAACTCATAGCCATTAAAGGACTTACAGAGCCCCATGCATATTCTCTACATCTGCCAGTACTTCCCGCCGGAGATGGGGGCGCCGGCGGCGCGGGCGTATGAGTTCAGCCGGCGCTGGGTCGCGGCGGGACACCGTGTGACGGTGCTCTGCGGCGTGCCGAACCACCCGACGGGCGTCGTGTACCCGGGCTACCGGCGGCAATGGCGGCGGCGCGAGACGGTAGACGGCATCGAGGTGCACCGCATGTGGGTGTATGTCACGCCGAACAGCGGCACGCTGCGGCGCGCGCTCAACTATGTCTCCTTCGGCATCACCGCGGTGCTGGGTGCGCGGGGAATAAAGGATGTGGATGTTTGTATCGCCAGCACGCCGCAGTTCTTCGCCGGACTCGCGGGCACGGCGGTCCGGCGTCTCAAGCGCGCACCCCTCTGCCTCGAGGTGCGCGACCTCTGGCCGGATTCGCTCGCGGCGGTGGAAGTCGGCGCGGGCGGCTTCGTGATGCGCCTGCTGCGCGGCATCGAACGCTACATGTACCGCGCCGCGCAGGGGATCGTGATCGTCAGCCCTGCCTTCCGCGCGCATATCGAGTCGACGGGAATTCGGGCCGCGCGCATCGGCGTCGTGCCCAACGGACTCAGCGCCGCGCTCTTCCATCCGCGCGAAGGGGAGCGGCGGCATTTTGCGGCGTGGCGCGACAACTTCCTGGTCGGCTACGTCGGCACGCACGGCATGGCACACGGACTCGAAACTGCTCTCGAAGCCGCGCGCATGCTCGCGGAGACGAACATGCATTTCATTTTCGTCGGGGAAGGGGCGCGGAAGGAGGACCTCAAGCGGCAGGCCGCGGGCATGCCCAACGTCACGTTCATCGATCGTCAGCCGCGGGAGACGATCGCCGGGATGCTCGCGGAACTCGATGTCGCGCTGGTGCTGCTGCGCGACACGGCGTTGTTCCGCACGGTCATACCTTCGAAGATGTTCGAGATCATGGGCAGCGGAATTCCGATGGTGCTGGGCGTGGACGGCCAGGCGCGCGCGATTCTCGAGGCGGCGGATGCCGGTATCGCGATTCAGCCGGGCGATGCCCGGGCGCTGGCGGACGCCCTGCGCCGCCTCGCGGCCGATCCCGCGCAGCGCTCACGGTACGGCGAAAATGCCTCGCAATATGTGCGCGAGAATTACGATCTTGACACACTGGCCCGGAATTATCTCGATATTCTGCAGCACCTTCGCTGACACCCGTGCAACATTGACCAAGGCCGATGTGTCTCTGCTCCAACCACGCTCCTTCAGTGGAATCCCTGAGCCCATGCTGAAAATCCTGCTGACCGGCATTCTCTCGATCCTCATCTGCACCACAGCACTCGCCCAGCGCGAGGGGGCGGAACCGCTGCGCATCGAACGCATCGATGCGGGACACTGGCGCGTGACCATCACGAATGCCGAACCGCGGGTGCTGCGCATGCCCGGAACGGCGGACATCCCGCCCTATGGGAAGGTCCTGATTCCGGGGTACGAAACGCTCGTGGAGACGGGACTCCCGGCTCTCCCCATCCGCGTGCTGCAGTTCGGATTGCCGGCGGAGGGAGAGATCACTGTGAGTGTCGGCCTGCCGCGGGAGGAATCGTTCAGCGCGGATCTCGCGCCGTTCGGGGGAAAGGTGGAAGCGGAAAAACGGACAGGATACACCGAAATACTCCCGGTCACGACGCGGGAGGGACTCCGCATCGGCGGCATCCGCATCCTCCCCGCGCGCTTCGACGCCGCGGGCGGACGGTTGCACTGGCTGCGAAGCTGCGTGATCGACATCCGCATCCGCGGAGCCGCAGCCGCGGGGACGGCAGGAACCGGGGCTGTGGAACCTCCCGCGGCCGGACTCGTCAATGCCGGCGATGCCGCGCAGTGGATTCAGCCTGCGTTTCCATTGGAGAAGAGTGCCGCGCGGTTGCCGGGCGCCACGGCGGGAGAGGAACTGCTGCGCATCGCGACGCGGGAAGAAGGGATGTACCGCCTCACCTACGAGGACGCGATCGCGGCGGGCCTCAATCCCGCGGGCATCGATCCGGCCCTGTTCCGTCTTACGCTGATGGGCGAGGACATTCCGCTCGAACTCAGCGGCACGGCCGACGGCAGCTTCGACGCCGGCGATGCGATGCTGTTCTTCGCTCCGCGAAAGACGGGGGAGAACGGCGAGTATCTCGATGAATGGAGCGACGAGAATGTGTTCCTGCTCTCGTGGAACGGCGCGCCGGGACGGCGCTGGCTGGAGAAGGACGCCGCGCCGGCATCGCATCCGGCGGCCGTGCCCGTGGCCGAGTTTCCCATGCTGCTGCACCTGGAGGAGGATCACGAATATCACCGCGGGGACTCCGAGTATTCGGACATGCTCGTCAGCGACCGCGTCGAAGGGGAAACATGGATGTGGGGATACCTGCTCAAGCGCGACGGCCCGCAGAAGCAGGACAGCATACGCGCACGCTTTTCCCTCCAGGCTCCTGCGTCGCGCGGCGGTCTGCTGCGGGTGCGTGCACGCGGAGCCTCACGGGACACGAGCCTGCTGCGCGCCGCGATCAACGGCGTCACGATCGGGGAGCAGCGCATCAGTCCCTACGAGACCGTCACCCCGGAGTGGGAGATCCAGTCGGGACTGCTCCTCGCCGAAGGCAACGAGCTGGCGATCACGAATGTCGGCCTCGTGCCCTGTCCCCCGGAAAATCCCGCCTGCAGCATCGAGCGCTTCTACGTCGACTGGGCGGAGCTGCATCATGCCGCGGATCTCGCAAACGCCGCCGCACCGCTGCGGATCGACGCGTCCTCGCGCTTCGCGGGAAGCATGCCTCCGGCGGAATACCGGATCAGCATATCCGAAAACAGCGGCGAAATCCGCGGGTATGACCGCGCCACCGGCAGCCGGCTCGTGAACATCGAACGCGCGGGCGGCGCGGCGCGGATGGCGCTCGACAGCAGCGGACGCTATTTCCTCTACACGGAAGGCGACGTGCGCGATCCGGTGTCGGTGAGGCGCATACGCATCCCGGAGTACTTCGCGGGTACGACACAGGCGGATTATCTCGTCGTGACGCACGGCGATTTTCGCGCGCAGGCGCAGCGGCTCGCGGACTATCGCAGGCAGGGGGACGGCCTCAGCACCGTCGTGGCCGATGTGGACGACATTTACACCGCCTACAATTTCGGCCGCAAATCACCCGCGGCGATACGCGCGTTCGTCAGGGATGCGTGGGAGAACTGGCCGCCGCCGCGTCCGCGCTTCCTGCTCATCATGGGCGACGCGAGCTGGGACGCCCGGCAGAAAAATGAATCCTCGGATAGAATCGATTTCGTGCCCGCCTACGGGAATCCCGTCACCGACAATTACTACGTCAGCTTCAACGGGCAGCCGTTCGACGTCACCCCCGTGATGGCGGTGGGGCGCATTCCCGCCGAGTCTCCCGCGCAGGCCGATGCGGTCATCGACAAGATCATCGCGTATGAGAGCGCGCCCCCGCGGCCCTGGGACGACCGCTACCTGTTTTCCGTCGGCGGCGAGAATCCCTTCGAACAGGATGTGCTGCTCAAACCCTTCGTCGGCAAGCTGATCAGGAACTGGATGACGCCGCATTGCATCGAGACCCGCCTGATCGTGAAGAAAACCCTGGACTTCGTCAGTTACGACGACCTCGACACGTTGATACACGAGGTCAACGAGGGGATTTCCTGGTTCTTCTTCGTCGGTCACGGCGGCACGCGTGTCATCGACGTGGGGGTGGAGCGCCCCGACATCTTCGACAATGAGGACAAGTACATCTTTTTTGTTACGATGTCCTGCAACACCGCCCATTACGCCGAACCGTTCGAAACGGGTCTCAACGAGCGCTTCGTCGTATCCCCGCGCAACGGCGCGATCGCGACGCTCGGCACGTCCGGACTCGGCATTCTCGATTACGATGACGTGCTCAGCCGCGGCATGATGCGCGCCCTGCTCGACAGCGGCGTCCGCACCTACGGCGATATCGTGATGCTCGGCAAGCGCGAACTCATGGCGGCCTTCGGCGCCGGCTCGCAGAACGCCATAAACACGGCGAACCAGGTGACGCTGCTGGGCGATCCGGCCACGCGCGTCCCGCTGGCGCGTGGCGCGGAACTCGCCATCCGGGATGGCGACATCCGTACCGAGCCGGAAATCCTTGTCGAGCAGACAGGCGCAGTGATCCGCACCCTGCTCCACAACGACGGTCTCTGCATGGAGGACAGCGTCGATGTACTGCTCGAAGTATCGCGCGGCACCGCGGTCGCGCATCGCGAGCTGCGCCGGCTTCCGCCTTTCGCGGTCGACACGCTGCTTGCCTGGGACTACGATTTCTCGGGAGTGGACGGCAGCGCGGAAATTCGCGTCACGGTCGATCCCTCCGATCTCATCGGGGAAAAGGACGAGAGCAACAACAGCGCGGTGCTGGCCGTGAACGTGCTTCCACGCGGCATCACGCAGATTTTCCCGCTCGACCGCGCGGTCATTGGCCGCGACGCCGGCGCGCTGGATTTCCTGCTCGCCAATCCCACCTTCGTCCCCGATGCGGCGCTCTCGCCCGAGGCGGAAATAGAATTCGCGCAGGACGCCTCGTTCGCAGGCGGCGTGGAGCGCTCGACAGCCGCGCTCGGCATGGTGTTCACGCGCATTTCCGTACCGCTTCCCCTGCCTGACGGCGTCTGGTACTGGCGCGCGCGGCTCCGCACGAGCGGCGGTCCGGAAGGATGGTCGCCCACGCGCAGCTTCACGCTGCGGTCCCCGCCCGTGGCCGACGAGCTATGGGCACAGACGGACGCGTCGCAGTTCGGCATGACGCAGAGCGAGGCGCTCGAAGCAGCGCCGGAGGGCGGCGTGCGGCTCGGCGTGCGCGCGCTGGACCTCGAGGCGGTCTCGGGCGGATTCAACGGTCCCTTCAAGCACACCGTGCTGCGCGTCGGGGAGGCGCAGGTCAGCACCGACCGCCGCGGCTTCAACCTCGCGGTGGTGGAACCCGCGTACGGACGCATCGTCGACACCGTGAACTTCGACACCTACGAAGGCCGGCACATCGCCGCGCAGATGGCGGCGTATATCAGCGGAATACCGGATGCGCATATCCTCATGATCGCCGTGCGCGACGACGCCAACGGCTATCCGCCGTCATCCATCGACGGCACGAACATTTCTCCCGAACTCAGGAACGAGCTGCACCGCTACGGCGCCTCGCTCATCGACAGCGTCGGATTCCGCGATTCCTACGTGCTCGTCGGACAGCGGAGCGATCCATCCGCCACGCGGGAACAGCACTTCGTGCTCGGCACCGCAGCGGCGCGCGACACGCTCATCGTACGCGCGACCGAGGGACGCCTCGTCACGCCGGTCATCGGTCCGGCGAACAGCATCTCCTCGCTGCGCTGGGACGGAGTGCCCGGCAGCGCGGAATCGCGCGTCGATCTCCGCATGCACGCGCTGCGCGATCAATCCTCATCGACAGGAGGGTCCGACACCCTGCTCGCGGAATTCGGAGCCGTCGCTCCGGGATCGGATGTTTCCCTCGCCGCGCTCAATCCCCTGCCCTCGGCCTTCCTCCGCGTGGAAGCCATGCTGCACGATCCGCTCGGGGAGGGGAGCCCGCGGCTGCGCACCCTGCAGCTGGCCTACACCTCGCGTTTCCCCGAACTCGGCATCACCTCACAGGTCGTGGAGAGCGAACCCGACTCCGTGCTCGAGGGCGAGCCCGTCACCGTGCGCGCGATCGTGTACAACGGCGGCCGCGTGGCGGCGGAGAATCTCGGCGTCAGTCTCATCGTTCCCGGCACGGGAGTGGCGATCGACCGCATCCTGCCGCGTGTCGAGAACCGGCTCGACGAGGGCGTGGAACTCGCGTTCGAACTGCCGACGACGGGCTTGCGCGGCGAGCGCAGTTTCGAACTCGGCATCGACGCCGATGTGAAAGGAAGCGAGTATTATCGCGCGAACAATGTTTTCTCGAAACGTTTCACCGCGGGACGTGACGGCACGTCCCCACTGCTCTCGGTCACATTCGACGGTGTGGAGATCGCGAACAACGACTTCGTTTCGCCCGAGCCCATGATCGAAATCTCGCTGCGCGACCAGTCCCCGCTGTCCGTCACGGACACCTCCAGCGTGCAGCTCTTCCTCGACGGCCGCCGCATCTGGCTGATGAGCGACGCGCGCGTGCGGTACGTTCCCGGCAGCGGCGAGGAAAAGGTGCGTGTCGAGTTCACTCCCTCGCTCGCCGACGGACTGCACTTCATCGCCGTTTCAGGCAAGGACGCCACGGGCAACGCCGCCGACACCATTCCATACCAGGTGCGCTTCAACGTCTCCCGCACGGCGCGCGTCGACCAGCTGATCCCGTACCCGAGTCCCACCGCGGGTCCCGCCGACTTCACCTTCCGCGTCATCGGCGCCGACGCGCCCGAGGAGGCGCGCGTGAAAATCTACACCGTCGCCGGACGCCTCATCCGCGAGATCGAAGCCGGCGCCGGCGACCTGCGCATCGGCTTCAACCGCATCCCATGGGACGGCCGCGACGCGGACGGCGACGCCATCGCAAACGGCGTCTATTTCTACAAGCTCGTGCTGTCCGTGGGTGGGGAGAGTACGGAGCAGGTGGGCAGGATTGCGGTGGTGAGGTGAGGGAAGGATTGAAAAAACTTTCAAGGTGTTGGGGTCTTTTTTTTGAAAACACTTGCCTTGAATCCAGTTCTTTCCGTATACTTGTAGACGTAATGATTGCCCCTTGGTGTAATTGGCAACACGCCTGACTCTGGATCAGGAAAGTCTAGGTTCGAGCCC
>CAZWNO010000077.1:0-19877 GCA_964635845.1 uncultured Chromatiales bacterium | reverse complement strand
TTTCCGGTACGCGCCGCGAGGAACTGCTGCTGGGCGAGGACACGGAGATGCACTACAAGCTTCGCCGCGCGCTGCTCGAGGGCGGGAACCGCGAGGCGATGCAGGGACTGATCGGGTATGTGCGCCGCTTCCGCACGAACCGTGAGCTGCTCATGGCCATCGATGCGATGAAGCTCGACAACATCAGCACATCCACCAATGGCGGCGGGGGCCACCGCCGGCGCCGCATCTAGCCGCGGGCTTCGCCCGCGGCACCTTGGCTATTGGCTATTGGCTGTTGGCTATTGGCCATTGGCTGTTGGCTATTGGCTATTGGCAGGTGCATGACCCAAGGTTTACCCACACCCAGGGCTTACGCCCTGGGCAGATATGTGTCCCTAACACACCTGCCCAGGGCGTCAGCCCTGGGTTGGGGATAGGGGATAATAGAAGATATAGGATATAGGATGTAGGATATGAGATCTAAGCCCCCCAGGCCAATAGCCAATAGCCAACAGCCAACAGCCAATGGCCAACAGCCAACAGCCAACAGCCAATGGCCAATAGCCAATAGCCAACAGCCAACAGCCAACAGCCAACAGCCAACAGCCAATAGCCAATAGCCAACAGCCAACAGCCAATAGCCAAAACGGGGCACCCGAATATCCGGATGCCCCGTTCCTTTTTTGCGAGCGCCGGAGAGTCCGGCACCCCTCAGTTCATCACGACCAGCTTGCGCGTGAGGTTTTCGCTGCCGTTGCTCAACGAGCAGAAGTACACGCCGTTGCGCAGGTCGGAGGTATTGAGCGCGAGATTGTGCGTGCCGGCATCATGACGGCCTTCAGCGAGAGTGCGGAGAAGCCGGCCGCCCGCGTCGTACAGCCGCATCGTGATCGAGGCGGGGGAGTCCAGTGTGAAGCTGATCCGCGTTCCGGTGGAGGCGCTGAACGGATTGGGATAGTTCTGCATGACGGCGAAGCCCTTCGGTGCGGCGTTCACCGCGTCGACGTCCAGTGTTGCGTCGGTGATCCACATGCCGCGCCCGTGCGTCGCTGCGATGAGGCGGTTGCGCGAATCGATGTCGATGTCGTAGACCACGACGTTCGGCAATCCGTCGCCGAAGCGGGACCAGTTCGCCCCGCCGTCGCGCGTGTACCACACGCCCATGTCGTTGCCGACGAACAGCGTGTTGTCGGGATCGTCGCGCGAGATCACCAGGCCGTTGACGGGCAGGTCGGGCAGGTTGCCGGAGATGTTGGTCCACTGGCCGCCCTTGTTGGTGGTCTTGAACAGATGTCCCGTGCCGTAGCCGGAGAATGCGACGTACGCGATTTCCGGATTGCGTCGATCGACCTTGATTTCGCTTACCCAGCGACTGGGGAGGCCGGCGCTGATGTCGAACCATTCGGGATCCGTCGCGTTGATCACATCGCTGTACTGCACAGTGCCGTCGCCGCTCCCGACATACATCCAGGTGGGATTGTTCTGGCAGATGTCCATGGTCGTGACGACAGAGTAGGCATAGGAACTGCGGCCGGTGATGTCGGGACTGATCGCCCGCCACGTGGGATTGCCGGAATCGACGCCTTTCGCGGTATAGACGAACTGCGTGGCCGTGTACATCCGCGTGGCATCGTTGGGTGAAAGTATCATCGGGGGCAGCCAGTTGAAGCGGTCCGCCTCGATCGAACCGAAGCCGTTGGCCAGCCGCGTCCAGGAGAGGCCGCCATCAACGCTGCGTGCGGGCACGGCGAGCGTCGAACCCTCGACGGCGACGCGGGAGTACAGCACGTTCGACCGCGTGGGATCGACGAGGACGTAGCCGCCGTCGCCGCCGCGGCGGATGCGCCACGATTTCGCATTGACATTGAGAGTCTGGAATACTCCGTGATCCTGCGCGCCGCCGTAGAAGCGCTCGTTATCGTTCGGATCCCAGGCCAGCGTGTAGAACTGGATGGTTTCGAGATTGTCGTTCAAAGGCGTCCATGACGAACCGCCGTTCGCGCTGCGGTAGACACCGCCGTCGTTGCCGAGGTAGAGGTAGCTGCCGTCCCTCGTGAATCGAAGCACATGCTGATCCACGTGCACGGGAGAGTTGTCTCTCGTGACGCGCGCCCAGCTATTTCCGCCCGTGGTGGATTTGTACACCTCGTATCCGCCCGTGACCACCAGTTTCGGATCGGTCGGCGAGATGGCCGCGCAGAGATTGTAGAATCCCTGCCCCGAGGGATAGTCCGGCGGAAGATTACTGGAAATCCGTTCCCAGCTGTCACCGTTGTTCGTGGATTTCATGATCGCGAGAAAATCGATTTCGTTGTTCTGCACTTTGCGGCTGCGCAGCACGAAG
The DNA here is from genome assembly GCA_964635845.1 of uncultured Chromatiales bacterium. Taxonomy (GTDB): domain Bacteria; phylum Bacteroidota; class Ignavibacteria; order SZUA-365; family SZUA-365; genus SZUA-365. The sequence continues at coordinate 17,551 of CAZWNO010000077.1, read as the reverse complement.
GCGAGAACGAGATTCGGGTCGGCAGGCGTGGTGGCAAGCTCGATGCGTCCGGTGGAGTCGCCCGACGGCCAGTTCGTCGCGACCTTCGACCAGGAGAAACGCTGGCCGCCGTTGGTGGACCGGTAGATGCCATTGATGCTCGTGCCTTCGTCGTTGCCGAACGCGGCGAGCACGATATCGGGATTGTCTTCGCGGAACACCACGTCGGTGATGATGCCCGGCTGCACGCGCGTCCAGGCCTCGCCGCCGTCGGCGGTGCGGTACAGTCCGTCGCGCGTCGCGGCGAACACCACGGCCGTATTGCGCGGATCGATGATGATCGCGTGAACGGCGCTGGTGCTGATCGGCCAGGGCAGCCGGCGCCAGGTTTCACCTGCGTCGGTGGATTTCATCACTCCCACGCCCCGGTACGACGGGGCGCCGTAGGATTTGATCAGTTCCATCGTGGGTTCGCCGGTGCCGGCGTAAACGATGTCGGGATTCGCCGGATCGACCGCAACCGCGCCGACGGGAATCGCGTCGACGAAATCCATGACCGGCCGCCAGGAACCGCTCGTGCCTCCCTGGTCCGACTTGAACACACCGCCGCTCGCGCCTCCCGCGTACACGATGCTGTTATTGGTCGGATGAAACGCGATCGCGCGTATGCGCCCGGCGATGTTGGCGGGTCCCAGCACGGTCCACTGATTGCTCATCGCCGACTTGTCGAAACCTCTTCCAAGCCGCCTGCTCATTTCCTGCTGTGCCTCGAGACGCTTCATCTCGACGTTGATACCGGGATTTCCGTATCTGCGGGACATGTAGAAATACTCGAGGCCGGGAACGTGCTTGCGCGCACCCGTGGCGTGCATGACGCGGTCATACTGCCGCTCGGCCATCTCGGAAAACAGCTCGTCCCACCCTGAGTACGTCGCGGGCATCAGCATGAACACCGCCGCTGTCGCCGCACCCAGGACCGCCAATTGAAAATACCATCTCGTCAACAAAACCTTCATGTCAGAACCTCATACCGAATCAGTGAAATGTGCTATATCGAATCTGTTGTGGAAAACCGGGGGAGAACGAGCACGAGCACGGCGACGAGCACGAGCACGAGCACGAGCACGCTTGCCACGCCGTAGTGCGGCGAAGCCGGACGTAGGCGGGAGCACGAGCACAATGCTCGCATATCCCGAACTCTAAATTTATCAATATTTTTCACGAATTCCATGATAATCGTCATGCCCCTCCCACGACGTTCACGTCCACGTCCTCGTCCTTGAAGACGGCGCACTGGTGTGCGCCGCCCCCAGGTTCGTGCTCGTGCTCGTGCTCGTGCTCGTCCTCGAACTCGTGCTCGTCCTTGAAGACGGCGCACTGGTGTGCGCCGCCCCCAGGTTCGTGCTCGTCCTCGTGCTCGTGCTCGTGCTCGTGCTCCCGCCTTCGTCCGGCTTCGCCGAACTACGGCGTGGCAAGCGTGCTCGTCAGTATTCGATCCAGACTCCGGCCGAGAAGTAATGATCCTGTCGATCCCCGTCGAGGACGGAGCGTAGATCGCGGAATCGGTATTGACCCGAGATGATGATGTTGCGCCAGGGCTCCCAGCGCAGTGTGAAGGTGAGCATGTCGGAGGTGTCGCGCGGGCCGTCGAGGAAGGGTGCGGTTTCCGAATCGCGTTCGTAGTCGAGGGACTGGTACAGGTCCGCCCCGTGGTTGACGAGGATGGAGCCGTCGGTGGCGACTTCGTTGCGTCCGTGACGGCGATGATGGTATTCGAGCTGCAGCCACAGCGCGGCGCCGAGCCAGTGCCGGAGGCTGCCGTACCATTCGTCGCTGTTCGGCGCGATCTCCAGGCCGAGCGCGTCACCGTGATGCGTGTACTGGTTGCCGGCATGCCTGTGCGTGTACACGTACGGTTCGATGCGCGTGTACTCCAGCGCGAGATCCGTGTTGGGCAGCAGCGAGGAATTCAGCACGCCCCCCTGCCAGATGAACTTGTTTCCCCACCATTCATCCCCGAGACGGGAGAAATCCACGTCGTCGATAAGCCAGCTGCCGTAGACCTGCCAGCCCGGAATGAACAGCGTGGCCAGGTCGAAGCCGAGCATCGGATTGTCGCGGTCGCCTCCGGCATGCTCGGCGGACTTGTAGAAATTCACGGGATTCAGATACGCGGGGTCCACTTCACGCTCCGAGTAGACGACGCTTTCGTAGACGCCGAAGCGCAGCGTCCCGGCGATGTCGGCCTCGGCGCGATGCATCGCGACGTACTTGCTGTCGTAATAGGGCCTGCCGTTCTGCACCACCTGCTTTTCGGAGAGCAGGAAACCGTGCAGGAAGAAGAAGCGGAAGGCGCCCGCGTGCACGCCGAGCTGAATCGCGTCGAAAGGCTGTGCGTTGGTGCTGAGCAGCAGCTGGCTGGAATGCCCGCTGCCGATCATGCGCTTCTCCTTCCCGAGCGCCGCGCTGCCCCAGTCCCACGAGGCGGAGACATAGGCTTCGGTGAGGTCGAAATACTCCTGGTTGAGATCCGAGAAATTGAAATTGCGTCGCAGCTGCTGGTCGTTCATCGCCAGCTCGCGGTCGCCGCGCACCATCCCGTTCGTCGCGCGGAGACCGTAGCCCACGACGCCGCCCAGCGTGCCGCGGAAGCGCCCGCCCAGCTGTCCCAGCGCGACGTCGGACACCTCGTCGCCATCGCCGCCGGTCAGCATGCGGTACTCAAGCGACGCGAGCAGTTCGGCCGCAAAGGTACTGCCGCCGTCCGCGGAGCGCCAGCGGTAGAGGAACTTCTCGCGGTCGCCGAATGTCGCGGCGGGCAGTTCGCCGATGGGTGTCTGAAAAAGGAGCGTTGCCTCCTGCGTGCCGTCTGCTTCCGCGACGAACTCGTCGGTGAAGCGGTCGCACAGCGCCTGCTCCGCCCGCGAAAGCTCGTCGCGTCTTCCCGCGATGGAGCGCAGCAGGGCGGTGACTTCCTTCCTCTCGAGCGGCAGCATGGCGCGCGAGTAGTCCGGGGCGAGACCCCGCACCTGCATCCTGTTCAGAAACGGATAAACCGGATGCGTGATCTCCACGTGCTCCGCCTGCGCGGAAGCATGCTGCGGCGCCAGCGCCATCGCCAGCACGATCAGCAGTGACGCCAGAGCGACGGGGGGCCGGGTTCGAGATCGGGAGAAAGCGGGTCGGATGCGGTCAGACATGGACGGAACTTTCATTGTCCGGAAAGAGGCGCGGCAGGAATCGCTGCAGTGCCGCGGCGGCGAACACAATGTACAAAATACCCATCATCAGTTGGTACCGCGTCTCCACATGCAGGGCGGCGACGGAGAACATGGTGACGACGATCACGAAGGCGACCGGCCAGGGGAAGCGCCGCCGTCGCCAGAGCAGCACCGCGCCGACGGCGGCGAGAAGCGTCAGCAGCAGCTGGGGATAGAGGAACAGCGGATGTCGCGCGCGGGCGTCGGACCAGTCGATGGTCACGAACATCCCGAGCTTCCTCGCGTAGAGCAGCGCCGCGCACGGCGGATCGGCGGCGACGAATTCCACGGTGCGCGCGCGGTACAGGTCCATCACCTGCAATTCGTAGCGCTCCGACGGCGGGAGACACTCGATCTCCTTCCGGATTTCCGGCGTGAGCCAGTTGGAGCCGCCCTCGGCTTTGAATGCGCCGCCTGTCGTGCCGGGATGATTCCCGCGCCAGGCGTTGAGCCAGAAGTTCGTCGTCAGCGGCACGATCCGGTCGAACACCAGCGTATTGCGCAGGCTCCATGGCAGCACGACCAGCAGGCAGGCGGCGAGGAAGAAGGCCGAATTCCGGAGTGAGCCATCCTTTTTCTTCCAGAGCCAGAGCGCGATGAGCGTCGCGGCTCCCACCGCCTCCCCGCGGAAGAGTGTCCACACGCCGGTCGCGCATCCGGCGAGGACGAACGCACGAATGCTGTTCGATTTCTCCGGGATCCGCGACAGTGAAGTGCCCCGCGCCGCTGCGACGTTCGATTCCGCGCCCTCAGGGTCCGCGGCGCGCACGACGAGCAGCAGCGCCGTCAGCATCACCAAGTGCGTCCAGGTTGTGCCACCGAAGGTCGTCGTCGCCGCGATCAGGGGCGGAAAGACAGCCCCGATGAGCAGCGCCCACTTCGCCGCGGATCTCGAGAGCAGATGCGCCGTGAGCGCGCACAGTGCAACGAGCGACAGCAGCGCGGCGAGGAGGTTAAGCGCGTGGAGCGTAGCATATCCGGCGCCGTTGTCGCCCACCGTTCCGAGTACGGCGGTCATGACAAGCACATAGCCCGGGAGGGTGAAGGCGGTGGGAACAGCATCGCCGTACACCCGCGGCTCGATGCCATACTCCGGATGCAGGATGGGAAATACATGCGCATAGCCTTTTCCCGCGAGGATATGCCGCGCGATGCCGCCGTACTCGTAGAGCTGCGGCCGCTCGAACTCGCCGTATACCGCGATCGCCGCGATGCGCAGCGCCGCCGCGAGCGCGACGACAGCTATCTCGAAACGGTATCGCCGCGGTTTTCCGATATCCAAATTCCTAATTCGTAATTCGTAATTCGTAATTCCTAATTCCCTCTCACGCTTGCCCCTTGGCCGTGATCATGCGGAAGAACGTATGGATCAGGATCTTGATGTCCATGCGCAGGGACAGGTTTTCGATGTAGTAGAGATCGAAGCGGAGTTTCTGCCGCACGTCTTCCATGGACGAGTCATAGCGGTGCTTGACCTGCGCCCATCCGGTCAGGCCGGGACGAACGTTGAGGCGCCGGCGATAGAGCGGGATTTCCCTGACGAACTGCTCGACGAAGAAGGGGCGTTCGGGACGCGGTCCCACGAGGCTCATGCTGCCCTCGAGGATATTGAGGAACTGCGGCACCTCGTCGAGATGCATGCGGCGCAGGATGCGTCCGATACCGGTGACGCGCGGATCGTCCTTGTCCGCCCAGCGTGGGCCGGACTGCTGTTCCGCATCCTTGCGCATCGAGCGGAATTTCACCATCCGGAACACGCGGCCCTTCTTCCCTACGCGATCCTGTATGTAGAAGACCGGTCCCTTTGACGTCAGCTTGATGGCGAGCGCGATGAGCAGCCAGAGCGGGAGTCCCGCGACGAGGATCACGAGTGACACGCCGATGTCCATCAGGCGCTTTATCACGCGTTCCCAGGGCTGCATGAGCTGCGGGGTGATCTCGATGAGCGGGAAGCCGTAGATCTGGTTCGTGCGCGCCTGTCCGGAGATGATATCGTACATGTCGGGTCGTATTTTCACCTTCACGTTCGAACCGCTGCAGCGGCCGATCACGTCCAGAAGCTCGTCGTGTTCGGAGCTGGGGAGGGCGACGAGCACCTCGTGCACGTCCATCTCCCGGAGGATGCGGTCGAGTTCCTCGCTCGTGCCGAGGTGCGGCACGCGTGTTTCTCCTTCCACGCTGCCGGTGCTCACGTAGCCGATCACGTTGAAGCCGAGCATCGGGTACTCGAGCACCTGGTCGTAGAGTTCGCGCGACTGCGCGTAGCTCCCGACGATGATCGTATTGCGGCGGAGCATGCCCGCGAGCGTCAGGCGCTTGGTCACCGTGCGGTAGGCGAGGCGGCCGAAGCCGAGCAGCGAGAGGAGGATCGCCCAGTATGCGAGGATCAGCAGGCGGGAGGTCGACGGATCCTGGTTGATCGTATCGTCGATGAAGATGAGGAAGAACAGCAGCGTGACGCCCGCCGTCACGGTCTTGAGCAGCGTGACCAGTTCGTCGAAGCGCGACTCCGCGTACCACGGGCGGTACAGGCCGAAGATGGAAAACAGCAGCAGCCAGAACATGCTGATCGCGATCATCGGCGCCCAGAACGTCGGCTGGATCGGATTGACGAACATGTCGGACGCGACGCGGAATTGATAGTACAGGTACCACGCCAGGTTGACCATCAGCCCGTCAAGAATGAGAAGTATGACTGTTTCCGTCCTGCGCGAAAGCACGGGCTGTCGAAATCCCGATTGTTATTAACCCAATAATGTAGACAGAAATCGCGAAGAACGGAAGGGCGTCCCTTTCTCATTCCACAGGGCGAACCGTCGGGGATGCCGGAAGGACAGTGGGATCGACGACGGGTGCGGGATGCGAAAGCTCGTCGTGTCAATCACGGTGGTTCGCCCCTACCCCCTTCGCAGTAACTGCTTGACATACCGTCGCAGGAGGAACGATCTGCGGGCGGTGCCGGTCTTCGCATACACCGTGCTGACGATATCGGAGCGATCGGCAACCGCGGACGACGCGCCGGGTTTCTTCCGGGCCCAGGCCCAGAGGCCGTCGAACTCGAAGCTGTCGTAATCCGGGTGTGGAATGACGAGGAGGTTGAAGATCTTTTCCACATGCGCGACGTCGCGTTCCTCCGCGGGCAGGGCGTCGACCCAATCTTCGCCCGCGCAGACAGAGGGCGTCCACAGGAAGTCGTCGAACAGCATCCAGCCCCCCGGCTTCAGCAACCGATCGGCGAGCAGAAAGCTGAATCCATCGGAATCCCAGGTATGTCCCCCGTCGATGAACACGAAATCGAATTGCGGTTCCGTCTGTCCGTCCTTCGTATGCCGCTCGATCAGTTTCATCAGCTCCCAGGTATAGGAGCGTTCGGCGAACACCGCCTCGACGAAATCCGACAACCTCGTCTTCCCGAGCAATTCATGAATATTCGGCTTCCGCTCTTTCGCGATGACGCTATCGATAGTCGTAATCGATCCACCTCCATTCTCCTGCAGCGCTGCAGCCATATAGCACGTCGACGTCCCGTGCGCGAATCCCAGCTCCAGCACCCGCCGCGGCTTCCTTGCGATCACGAACTCATAAATGAGCTTCCCGCGCTCAGGCGGCATGTGAGGAACATTGTCGAGAATCGGGAGAATGTCGTCGAAACGCATGGGAGATTGTCGGAAATTATGAGCAAAACTTTAATATACAGTCAGCCCGCGATATAGACAATCGGCGATGAATGGCAGATGGCAGATGGCAGATGGCAGATCTCGAATGTCGATGTCAAATGTTCGAATGTTCCAATGATCCAATTTCCGGTTCGGGATACTGGTGATTATCCCTGTGGCCGAGCCGTTGGCTCGGCCCTACGTCATCCTGGTTGATTCGGTTTCCGGTTTGGATGGCCGTGCCGTTGGCGCGGCCATCCACCAATGTTCCAATGTTCGAATTTCCAATAGCCCGTCCATCAGCCCCGCCCATCATTTCCGCGATTGTCGGCTGAAAATCGCGTATCCCTTCGTCTCCGCATCCGGTCTGATGTTTCCCGTGTCGCAGGTTTTCGGCACGATGACGAGTCCATTCGCGCGCCAGACGGGGATGCTGTCGGCGAGATTCATTTCGGACATGGCGACGTCGTGGTACGAAACGATGGTCGCGTCGGGGTGGTAGGGACGCAGCTGCGGGAGGACGCTGCGCGGCAGCGTGAAGTGCGTGGGATTGGCCGTGTCGACGATCCGGTGCAGCTGCTTCAGCTCGGAATAATCGGGTTCGGGCACGAGCACCCACGCGGCGATGAAGAGCAGGACACCGAACACGATGAATACTGTGGGATTGGAAAACCTCTTCTGATCCCAGGGCTCCTGATCCCAGGGCTCATGCCCCTTCTGTCCCTCCTGATCCCAGGGCTCATGCCCTGGGCAGGTGTGTTTCCCTTGCTCTGGCTGATCGGGGTGCATCGCACCGTTGTGTGCACCCCGATCCTCCCGTCGCAGCACATGCCCGAAGAGCAGGAAGCCCACCGCGAAGGCGGGGAAGAGGTACCAGCGGTACACCAGCGTGGGATTGATCTGCAGGTAGAGCAGGGCGAGAATGAAGCCGGCGGCTGCGAAGAGGCTGCCGCGGCGAAGGAGCGCACGCCAGCGCGCGAGCACGGCGACGAGCAGCACGGCGAGAAGCAGGAGTTCGACGGGATTGGCGTTCCATTTTTCGAGGACGAGATTCAGCCATCCCTGGAAGGCGGCGGGCTCGCCGCCGAGACGGAAGAGCGCGATGTAGATGACGAACACCCAGCTCTTCAGCAGGCCGAGGTTGATGACGCCGGCGGGCCAGAGGATGGCGAGGAAGAGCAGTACCCATCCGGCCGAGGCGAGGGTGCGGCGGAGAAAAAGCGTTTTCTCTCCGCTTTTCCAGAATGCGAGCAGTCCCCAGAGCAGGATGAAGAACAGCACGAACATGCCGTACTCCACAGTCGCGAAGGAAGCGGCGAGGAAGAACTGCGCCGCGCGGCGGAGTCCCGCGTGCCTGTGCTCCTCGTACAGGTACCAGCACAGGAAGAAGAGCGAGGCGAGCAGTCCGTAGGGCAGATGCATGTTGTAGCCGACGACGGCCATGGCCCAGGCGGCCGAGGCGGGCACGAGTATCAGCGCCGGACTGCGTGCTTCCGTGTAACGCCGGCCGAGCAGCGCGAGCGCGGCGATCCAGACGAGCAGCCAGAAGAGATTCGCCAGCCGCAGCTGCCAGTGCAGGGGAAGGGACTGCACCGCGGGCTGCAGCGCGATGGCGGGATAGAAGGCCAGTGGCGGGTGGTAGTGGCGGTGGAACATCGTGCTGCCGGAGGAACGGATGTAATCCGACAGCCGTGCCCGCGCTGCGGGATCCTTCACCGCACCGAAGCCCATGCGCGCGAATTCGACGATGGAGATGTCGTCGGCGTCAGTCCAGTTCGTCCAGAGCCCCGCGTGCACGGCGACCAAGTAGTCGCCCTCGTCGTAGGTCAGCGGGTAGTCGGACTGATGCAGGAAGAACGACGCCGTGCCCAATCCCAGGGCCAGCAGCAGCAATACCATGTAATGCGAACGCGCCATAAAGATTTCCTGTCAACTGAGCGATCGCCCCCGTCATCGGGACTCAGATCATCTTGATCTTCTTGTATGCGTACACGCACATCTTCAGCAGGATCCATCCGTGCGCGAAGCGGCTGATGTTGGTGCTGCCGTATGTGCGCTCGCGATAGCGGATGGGGACCTCCGTTATTTTCAGGTTCAGCTTGGCCGCGCCGAAGATCAGGTCGAAATCGCCGAAGGGATCGAAGTCGCCGAAGTAATGCCGGCCGGTGGCGACCTTCGCGTAGTTTTCCCGCGTCAGCACCTTGGTGCCGCAGAGGGTGTCCTTGAAGCGCTGGTCGAGCAGCCAGGTGAACACGACGCTGAAGAACTTGTTGCCGAGCACGTTGAGAAAACGCATCGCGCGGTCTTCCATCGGGTACACCAGGCGCGAACCGTTGATGAACTCGCCCTTCCCCTCGACGATGGCATCGTAGAATTTCGGCAGTTCCTCCGGCGGTACGGTCAGGTCGGCGTCGAGGATCATGAGGATGTCGCCCTTCGCGTTCGCGAATCCCTTGCGTACCGCGTCGCCCTTTCCCTTGCCGTCCTGCGTGAACCAGCGGATATCCATCTCCGGATGCAGCGCCGCCTGCCGCTGGATTTCCTCCAGCGTGCCGTCGGTGGAATGCCCGTCGACGAACATGATTTCCAGATGCGAACCGAAGCGCGGCAGCCGTTCCAGCGCCGCGGCGATGTTGCCGCGCTCGTTGCGCGTGGGAATGAGCACGGTGACGGACTGCGTGTCGTCGGAGGCCGCGCCGGCCGGCCTTCGTCCGCCGGGCAATACGGCCATCCCGGTGTCCATTGCACGCGGCTCCGGCGGACAGGCTGCGCCGGCAGGCTTCACGCGGGCGGAGACGATCTCGAGCAGGCACATCTGCCGGATCAGCGGAAGGTTCGCGAGGATGAAATTCAACAGCCAGCTCAGCAGCGGTATCCAGACCGGGAAGAGAATTTTCTTGTTCTTCCGGATGATGTCGTAGCCGGCGAGGTCCAGCAGGTTGGCGATGTCGTCGGGATCGAGCCACGCGAAGTACGGCGAGCGCAGCTTGAGCCGCAGCCGCTCGGCCAGCAGAAGCGGGAACTGCCAGAAGATGTTGAAGTACGTGATCATCACCCGCGTGTCGGGACGGCACATCGCGCGCACGCGGTCGAGCGTGGCCTGTATGTCGTCGAGATACCCGATCACATCGGAGAAAATCACTATGTCGAAGGTCCGCGACAGATCCAGAGTCTCGACATCCGCGGTGTGGAATTCGTACTGCGGAAAATTCCGCTTCGCCTCCTCGATCATGCGGGGACTGATGTCGACGCCCACGCCATGGGCTGGCTTGAGCGCGTCGAGCAGTTCTCCCGTGCCGCAGCCGACGACCAGCACCGACGATCCCTCGGGCACGTAGAATCCGAGGTAGTTCTCCATCAGCCGGTAGAAATAGCGATAGCGCCGGCGTCCCTTGCTGCGCGTCGTCGCCGCCCGGTCGAAGAAGTCGATGATGGTCTGTTTCCTGGTCATCAGAGCGAGTAGCCGGCGGCCTGTGCGTCGTTGTAGAACATCTGCACGGTCTCGAGCGAGAACGCGCGCAGGTCTTTTCCGAAGAGGTTCATTTTCCTGATCAGCGCGTTTGTGACAGTGATGATATGGCAGCCCACCGCATCGGCCTGGAGGATGTTCAGCACTTCGCGGGGACTCGCCCATATCAGTTCCACGCCCGGATACGCGGCGAGGTATTCGACGATTTCGCGCATGACGGGAATCGGATCGACACCGGCGTCGGCGATGCGTCCCGCGAAGACGGACACGTAGCCGCCCACGCCGGCCGCGAGCGCCGGGGCGACCGCGCGCACCTGGTCGATCGTCATCATCGCGGTGACGTTGACCTTGACGCCCTGCGGCGACAGCCGCGCGACCAGCGGCGCCGCGGATTCGCCGCGCGTGTTGGTGATGGGAATCTTCACGTTGACATTCGCTCCCCACGAGGCGATCTCGAGGGCCTGCCGTTCCATGTCGTCGAACTCGTCGGAGAAGACTTCGAAGGAAATCGGCTTCGCGGTGATGCCGGCGAGGACCTCCTTCGCGAAGGCGCGGTAGTCGGTCACGCCGGCCTGCCGCATGAGCGTGGGATTGGTGGTCAGTCCCGCGATCAGCGGATCGGCCGCCATCTCGAGCATTCCCTTGATATCGGCGCCGTCGGCGAAGATCTTCACGTTGAGCGGTGCAATCATATCGATTCCCATTTCATCTGAGATTTCTGGATTAAAGGATGTGAAACGAGCATATGCCACACGACCGCCTGGAACGACTCCGTGTGCGCGGTCACGAGCGCGGATTCGACGGTGGGCACGATGACGCAGGCATCCGCGACGCGGGCGGTGTAGCCGCCGTCGCGTCCCACCACGCCGATGACGCGCGCGCCGACCTCCTTGGCGAGCCGCACGGCGTTGACGAGATTCATCGAAATGTTTTTTTCCTCGCTGCCGCCGCCGACCGAAAACACGAAGAGGCAGTCATCCGCGCCGAGCCGGCTGCCGCGCAGCCAGTTCGAGATGGAAGTGTCCCAGCCCTCGTCATTGACGCGCGCCGACAGCTCGGACACGTTGTCCGTCGGACAGTACGCCTCGAATCCCCCGATCTTCCGGAAGTCGCAGGTCGCATGCGAGGCATGCCCCGCGCCGCCGCCCGAACCGATGAGGAACAACCGTCCCCCGCGCGCCCGCGTCTCCGCCAGCACCTCCGCCATCCGCTCCACCGCCCCCGCGTCGATCTGCCCCGCGATCCGAGCGGTCTGATCGAGGTAATTTTGTATGAAAGTCATGTGTGATTCCTGTGTTGGCTGTTGGCTATTGGCAGTTGGCTATTGGCAGTTGGCTATTGGCTATAGGCTGTAAGCTGTAAGCTGTAAGCAATAGCCATGAGCAACCATCAGATGTCATCTTTCCATTTTCCATCTTTCCATTTTCCATATATCATCAGTCACACGTCATGTAAAATAATCCCGGCCGCCTCCTCGAGATCGGAAACATCGACATCCGCGATTCCGTGCGCCGACTGATTATATGCGGTTCGTAACAACATGGTCCGTACGCCCGCGGCGCGGCCGGCGCCGACGTCCTTTATGCTGTCGCCGATGATCCAGGAGGAAGCAAGATCGATGTCCAGTCGTGCGGCGGCATCGAGCAGCATGCCGGGATTCGGTTTGCGGCGGGGATCGTCGTCGTCGCCGCTGCCGCAGACCTGTATCTCGTCGGGATGCAGCAGGTGCTGCAATTGCGCATGCATCTCCTCGAGATCCTCCATGCGCAGCATCCCGCGATCGATGTCCGGCTGATTGGTCACGACCACCAGCAGGAATCCCGCGTCGCGAATCTTCTCGCACATCTCGACCGCTTCCGGTGTGATGACGAACTCCGACAACGAACGCGCGGAACCCACCACGCCGTCACGTATGACGACGGGAGCGAGTATGCCGTCTCGATCGAGAAATATTGCAGATTTCATGCCTCAGTCGTTAATGATCAATGGGATCGTGTACGAGCACGAGTACGAGCACGAGCACGAGCACGAGTACGAGCACGAGCACGAGCACGAGTACGAGCACGAGGACGAGCACGAGTACGAGCACGAGGACGAGCACGAGTACGAGCACGAGCACGTCCTGGGAGCGGCGCACGCCAGTGCGCCATCTTCGAGCGGGTGTACGCTCTGTGTACCGGTGCGCCAATACGGATCGACGCGCACAACAATGTATTCACGTGTGCCGGATATTTCAAAAGGAACGAGCCGCGCCGGTGACGCGCACGGGGCGCTCATCCAGCATGCTGTTCTCCTGTATTTCCTTCGCCAATCGCGTCGCGGTACATCTCCACGGTGTCGATGGGGATGAGCGGGTGATCCATGACCATGCCGAAGAGTTCCTGTCCATCCGCCAGCAGGGCGGGGAAGACGTCCCTGCCGAAGTCCGGCGCGCCGTCGGGAATGAAGTCGAAAATGTCCGGTTCGAACACGTAGAGTCCGCAGTTCACCAGGCGGCTGACCGCCTGCCGCGGCGTGGGTTTCTCGATGAAGCGCGTGATGCGCTGCCGCGCGTCGAGCACGGCGATGCCGCTGTGCCGCACGTCGTCCTTCCTGTAGAGCGCCACCGTGCCGATGCCGCCGCGCGCGCGGTGGTAGGCGGCGAGATCCGTCAGGTCGTAGTCCATGAAGTTGTCGCCGTAGAGGACGTAGAACTCCTCTTCCTCCAGCAGCCCCCGGAAATTCCGCAGAGCTCCCGCGGTACCGAGCAGCTGCTCTTCGAAGGAGTAGTGGATGCGCAGGCCGAACTCCGATCCGTCGCCCATCGCCGCGCGGATGCGGTCGGCGAGGTGATGCGTGTTGATGCACAGCTCGCTGACGCCGTGGCGTGCGCAGAGGGACGCGAGATGCCGAAGCACCGGCGTGCCGCGCACGGCGAGCAGCGGCTTGGGCGTCTCCGCCGTGATCGCGCCGAGCCGCGTTCCTTTTCCCGCGGCGAGGAGTACGGCCTTCATATCAGAAATTCACCAGCACCTTGCTGCCCTCCCAGTCGAAGCGGAAGTCCATGAACCGCAATCCCACCGCGGTCATGGCCTCGCGCAGCTCGCGGCGGCGCCCTTCCGCCGCGCAGAAGAGCAGGAAACCTCCGCCGCCCGCGCCCATCAGTTTGCCGCCGAGCGCGCCGCTGCGCATGCCGAGGTCGTACCATGCGTCGATGGCCGGATCGGACATTTTGGATGAAATGCTCTTTTTCACTGTCCAGTGCCGGTGCAGCAGGCGCCCGAAAGCGTCGACATCGCCCGCGAGCAGCGCCTCGCCCACCTCCACGCCGATCGCCTTGATCTCGTGCATGCCGCGGACCGCTTCGTCCGCGCTGACCGCGACCTTGTGCGACTGTTCGGCGAGGATCTCGTTCGCGTCGCGCTGGATGCCGGTGTAGAACATGAGCAGCCGGTGCTCGAGTTCGGCGACGATCTCATGTTCGATCGCGAGCGGGCGCGGATGCACCGTGCCGTCACGGTCGATGTCCAGCGAGAGGATCCCTCCGAAGGCCGCGGCGTACTGGTCCTGCTTGCCGATCGGCTTGCCGGCGAGTTCGATCTCGATGCGGCAGGCGTCCTCCGCCAGCTGCTGCGTGCCGAGATCGTGTCGGAGCAGCATGTTGAGTCCTTTCCAGAGTCCCACCGTATACGAACTCGACGACCCCATGCCCGTGCCCGCCGAGAGGTCCGCCATCGAACTGATCTCCAGCGGACGCCGGAAATCCAGCCACTTGAGCGCCTCGCGCACCAGTTCATGCTGTATATCCTCGATGCGGTCCGGCGCGACGCTCTCCGTGCGCGTGTACTTGACGATGATCTGGTTGACGATCGCCGGTTCGTTGATGTTGATGAACATGTACTTGTTCACCGCCGCCGTGATCAGCTTCCCGCCGAACTTCCCATAGTACGCGGGCAGATCTGTCCCGCCGCCTCCCAGCGGCAATCGGAACGGGGTTCGGATGAGGATCATGGTTGGTTCGTGTGAATTGGTTCGACAACGACGAACCACAATAATACGGAAAAATAGGGAAGGGGGGTAGGGGGAAAGGAGGGTAGGGGGGAAGAAGGATTGACTGGATTAGTGGGGTGTGCTTGCGTAAAATATGAGAAGGATTGTTTTGGGAGAGTGAAATGTCACAGGGATTTCGGAAAAACCATGAAACGCTGGAATGCTGGAGATTGTCAATGGAACTCGTGCTCATGGTGCACGAGTTGGCGAGGTGCTTCCCGCCGGAGGAAAAATATGCGCTCGGTTCACAGATGCGCCGCGCTGCGTATTCAGTACCGAGCAACATCGCTGAAGGCGCAGCAAGGGAAACTGACAAGGAGTTGATACGGACGCTCTATATCGCGAGGGGTTCTCTCGCGGAACTCGAAACCCAGCTGGAAATAGCGGCGCGGCTGCATTACGCGGACGATCTCACCGAAATCACGGCCCTCATGGAGAGGGTTTCACGAACCCTGAATGGATATCTTCGGTATGTCCAGACGAGACGCAAATAATCCCTCTCTCCTCCTACCCCTCTATCCTCCTACCCCCAAAGCCCCTACTCCCGTCCCTCCCGCTCCCACGTCGTCGAACGCCGGGCCTGCGCGAGCTTGAACCATGAAATAAAGAGCGCCGTGTTTACGGCGAGGAAATAGAATGGAAGGGAGAGCGGACCGAGACGGCGGTCGAAGAATTCTGCGACCAATCCTGCGGCGGCGAGGAGGAGGAATCCCAGCATGGGGAGGAGGAAGAAATCGCGTACCCAGGGAATGCCCGAAAGCAGGGGCACGAGGATCAGCAGGGCGAGGATGAGGAAGGGCGCCACCCAGCGCAGACTCTTGTGGGCGTAGTGCATCACCCGCGCGCTCCACGGCAGATCCCGCAGCAGCGGCGCGAGCGTGTCCCGGGTGTTGAGCGTGCCGATGCCGACGCGGATCTTGCGACGGAACTCGCGCCGCATCGAAACCTCGGTGCTTTCGAAGGCGAGGGCATCGGCGTCGTACACGAAGCGGTACCCGCGGCGGAGGATGCGCAGCGGTAGCAGGTAATCGTCGGCGATCAGGATCGACTCCGGCTGCGCTTCGAACAGCTCGCGGCGGATCGCATATATGCCGCCGGCCGCGCCGAGGGTGGTGACAACGGCGGCCTCCCAGCGCTTGAGCAGGTTTTCGAAGGACCAGTAGGTCGACTCTCCTGCGCCGCCCACGCTTTCGTTCACCGGGTGCAGGCGCAGGTTGCCGCAGACGCCGCCGATCGCGGGATCCGCGAAATGCCGCATCAGCCGGCGGATCGCCCCCGGCTCGTACATGGTGTTCGCGTCGGAGAAAACGAGGTAGGGAGTATCGACTTCGGCAACGGTGCGGTTGATGGTCTTCGCCTTCCCGCCGCGCCCGAAGGCGAACGCGCGGATCCGCCCACCGTCGGCCAGGCCGCGCAGGATCTCGTCAGTGCGGTCGGAGGACCCGTCCGACCCCACGGCGAGAAACAGGCGGTCCGCCGGATAATCGATCGCGAGGAAATTCCGGACTTTCTCCTCTATTATGCCCTCCTCGTTGTAGGCCGCCACGATCATGGTGACGGAGGGAAGCAGCGTCTCGTCGCGGCGCCAGGGACGCGCGCGCACGGCCGCCAGAAGTCCCATCGTCGCGGGGTAGAGCAGGTAGGTTGTCAGCAGCGCGAGCAGGGAGAGCGCGCCGAGGACGAGGCCGATATCGATGAGGATGGTCATGGACGGAATCGCAGCACTGCAGTGGGGAGAAAACCGGATGGAAGCATTCAGAAAAAACGGCCTCAGACGCCAGGAGTGCCTGCATGCCGCTCGATGGCATCAAGATACGCGTTTTCGAAGAGTTCGCCAATGTGCTCCCAGCCGTACACGCGCTCGACCAGCGCGCGCGCGGCGGTTCCCAGCGCGCGGCGGCGCGCCTCGTCGCGCAGCAGCGTCACGACGGCCGCCGCGAAGTCCTCCGGCGCGTCGGCCCGCAGGTAATGCTCGCCGTGCCGTCCCGCGTTGCCTTCGGCGCCGACTGTGGTGGACACCACGGCTTTCTCGCGGGCGAAAAATTCCAGCAGCTTGAGGCGCATCCCGCCGCCGACGCGCAGCGGCACGGCCATGACGGTCGCGGAAGCGAGCAGCGCATCGTATTCCCTCACGAAGCCCGGAAAATCGAGCTGCGGTGAGGCCATGCGCAGCAGGCGGCGCGGCGGATGCGCTCCGGCGATCGTGCACCGCGCTCCGGGGACCGCCGCGACGATGCGCGGCCAGATCTCCGCGGCGAACCACGCCGCCGCATCAACGTTCGCCGCCCAGGTGAGGGGACCGATGACCACGACGTGCGCGGCCTCCGGATCGGTGTCGAACGGACGCGTTTTGTCCGTGTCCACTCCCGCCGGAATGACGCGAATGATCGGACCCGGGTGAACCGATGGAAAGGGGGCATCGTCCACCACAGCAATCAGTTCCGCCTCCTCGGGCGTGATCGCCGCCACGACATCGGGGAACGACAGGGCGCGCGCTTCGAAACGGTGGAGCCGTGCGGCCTGTATGCGGAAGTACAGCCGGATGGGGAAGAGGCGGGATTGTGCGGCATGACGCCGGTAGATCGTGGTCTCGAAGTTGTGTTCGCGCAGGAGATAGGGAAGTCCGTACCGCCGCTGCAGGTACTCGCCGTACATCGTCATGTGCGCGTGATCGACATGCACGAGGTCGAAACGCTGTTCGGCGCAGAGCGCGTCGAGACGCGCGTACATCCCGTCGCATCGATACTTCGAAATCGGATACGGATCTCCGGAAAACAGATTGCGCAGACCCTTCCACACCGTGTTGCGCGTATCGTGCGCCACGATCTCGACACGGCAGAACGCCGGCATGTCGCCGACATCATCCACCGGGCGAACCGACGGATCCGGGGAATCCACCGGGCGAACCGACGGATCCGGGGAATCCACCGGGCGAACCGACGATGAATCCGGACGTACAGTGGTTTCGACCGCAGGTGATGGGTGCGCAACGTCGCCTGTTCGATCACGGAGGTTCGCCCCTACACCCCTACCCCCCTCTCCCCCTACACCCCTACCCCCTTTCCCGAACGCCACGAATGTCACGTGGTGCCCCCGCGCGGCCACGGAGCGCGTGATGTTGTAGATGCCGATGGCGCCGCCGTCGGTCATGGGCCAGG
>CAZWNO010000076.1:18022-19915 GCA_964635845.1 uncultured Chromatiales bacterium | reverse complement strand
ATGGAGCCGCGCTCGCTCGTGCAGCTGGTGGGAACGCACTGGCACTATGACGACGCCTATGCTTGGGTATTGAATGAGCTGAACCGGGACCTCATTGCCGCACGGAAAGCGCCTTGGAAGGCCCGCATCGAGTCAGTGTACGAGGCCGACGGGAAGACCGAACGGTTCTCGCGGATACTCAATGATCTCGAGGACCTGAAGATCAAGAGAGGGCTGGTCGACTACTACGCGAACTACCTCAACAATCCACTGCCGCCAGACACGCAGCTGTTTGGCGAAGAGGCTCTCACGTACTTCAACTATGATGTCGACGCGTACCGCATGCTGAGGAAGTACGGATACTGGGATCCAGCGTCGACGAAACAGCAGAAGGGGAAGGATCCGGATTACCACTGCATTCCGATCATCGCCGTGACAGACGATGGGTGCTATGATGTCATCGACGTGTGGATGAAGCAGGACCGGCCATCGGTGGCATACAAGCAAGCCGTCGAACTCGCGCGAGGGTATGACCTCGAGGAAATCCGCGTCGAGACGAATCACCTGCCAGATGGCGACGACAACCTTGAGGAGAAGATCCGCAAGGCGCAGCTGCGCACCGCGGTGTCGGGCGAGAAGCACACGGCATCGAAGCAGGTGCGCATCGAGTCACTCGAACCGCTCACTACCGCAGGTCGGATCCGCTTTCGTCGCGATTGGCGTGAGTGCTCGCAGTCGTACCGGCTGTTCATGGAACAGCTGACTATGTATCCGGTCGCGAGCCATGACGACGGTCCCGACGCGCTCGAAGGCTGCTATCAGCTCGCGACGAAGGGCAACAGCGGGCCTCCGGTCGAGGTCTCTGTGACGGAAGATCAACAGGCAACAGCATTCATCAATTCGATATTCGAGAGGTACACCTGATGGGACTGACAGACATTCTCTTCGGCCGGCAGATCCGGGAACGCGTGGTCTCCGCGGTGGCGCAGGAACTCGAGCGGTACGGTGTCGCTGAATCCTCGCTCACGGAAGATGATTACGCATTCCGGCTGCTCAGCGGTGCTCACGGAAGGTTCGATCTTCCGGAGGTCTGGACACAGCGGATCCTTAACCAGAGTCACCATCTGTACGATTCGCACGGTCTTGCGGAGGTGATCATTGACCGTATTCTTTCGATCATACTCGAAGGTGGTCTCGCATACGAAGTGCAGTTCGATGATCCCGCGCAGCCGGACGAGGAATATGATCTGTTCAAGCGCGCCGCGGCACGCCGTTTGGAGAAGTGGTGGTACGCAGCGGAGACGAACATTCAGGAACGCGGCCGAATGTTCATCACGGAGCTGCTGCTCTCCGGAGAACACGGTTTGCGCATAAAGGTCGCTGAAGGTAACGGATGGGTCCGTATCGGTGATTTCACACGGCTCGAAGTGAAGGACCTGGTCGTCGATGAATTCGACCGGATGCAGCTGGCTGCGGTTGCGCTTCTCGATTCAGATGGAAAGGATGGTGATGTCCTCCGCGTGATCGCGGAGGATCAGGATCCCGCGTCGCCTTCGTACGGCTTTCTCGTCGGCGACTGCATTTACCACCGGTTCAAACCGCGCGCATCGAAACGTCGCGGCAAGCCGGTGCTCCAGACGGTGATCGATGAACTCACCGCGGAGAAGAAATTCCGCGTGCTTGGCGTCGACCGCATGATCGCACGCCTGTCGGTGTTCCTGCAGACGGTTCTCGAAGGGAAGAGTGACAAGGAAGTGGAGGACTACGCGAAGAACGCGACGCACAAGATGCCGGCTGCGGGGACACGCGTCTTTGTCAATGAGAAGATCAAGAATGAATTCGTGAGTGCGAAGCTCGAGGCGACCGAGATCAGCCAGACGATCGACACGATGATTAGCGTGATTGCCGGTATGC
>CAZWNO010000076.1:0-18012 GCA_964635845.1 uncultured Chromatiales bacterium | reverse complement strand
CCCGAGCTGGCTCGGCATCGGTGAAGGGTCAAACCGCGCGATCGCCGAGACGCAGCAGGAGCCGGCCGAGCGGAACACGAAGAGCGAGAAGGAGAACATTCTCGGCGCGTTCGAGCGTATGCTCTATTTCGTTGTCGACCAGGGCATCATGGCAAAGTATTTGACGCAGGATCCGCGCCGGAAGGTGAAGGTGAAGGACAGCGAAGGGAATGTGGTCTCGAAGTCGTTGCGAGAGTGTATTACGATCAACGTCTACCCGGTGCCGCTCGCTGCGAAGAAGAAGGACGAGAAACCGCTCAGCGCATCGACCGCGGCGGCGGAGCTCATGGTGCTCCTAGGCGAGCTGCAGCGCAACAACAGTGGGAAGGCGATATTGGATCCGGCGCAGCGCGCCGCGCTTCTCAACGCTGGGTTCAAGGAAGACGGGGTAGGTATCGAAATCTTCGGTGACGCATTCGTGGATGCCGCGACCGCGGAGAACGCTGGTGCCTGAGACCTTCGAAGGAATGGAGGCTGCGGCTGTCCGAGAGATCCGTGAGCTCATCCTCGATCTGAAGGACGAGATGCTGATGAAGCTTCTCCGCTCCGGGAATCTGACCTTTATCGACATTCTCCGGGCGCGCGATGTGCTCGACCAGTTCCATTCGGACGATCTCGCCGCGGAGATGGAGGAAATTTTCTCGAAGTACGCACGCTGGTCATTCGAGGATGGGCTACGGAAGATCGACGGTATGCTTGGGGAGGAGGACCTCAGCACCGTGCTCAATCTACCGCCGGCAAACATCGAAATCGCGAAGACCTTCAACGCCGACAAGATCAAGACGATCGCACCGCAGCTGCTCGAGGAGGTGAACGCTCAGCTCTCGCTCGCATTCGTCGGCGAGCGCACACCGCAGGAGATCTCCAACCGGATCGCGAACCGTTTCGATGTCGCTCTCTTCAAAGCTGAGCGGATCGTGAGGACGGAGAACAAGGGGCTGCAGAACCAGGCGGAGGAGGCGCGGATCCAGCAGGCATTCAGCGCCGGCCGTGAGCTCGGGATCCCGATGATCAAGACCTGGATCCACAGCTCCGGAGCGCAGTCCGGTTACCGGCGGGGGAAGCGCCGCGCGAAATACACGCCGAGGCCTCACCACAAAGCGATGCATGGCGTTACCGTGAAGGAAGGCGAGCCGTTCACGCTTGTGGCTCCGAGCGGTACGTTCCTGATCGACGGGCCACACGCAGAGTCCCTCCCGGCTGAGGAGGTGATCAACTGCTACTGCGACCGCGGAGTGAAGATCGATCGGGAGGCATATCGCCTGCGACCGCAGACCGATGAGAAGGGATTCCCGCTCGATCCCGAGTCGCTGAAGGTGGTGAAGAATCTCGGAGGCACGACTGGCGCGATGCTCGTGGAGGATCCGCGCACCGGCCAGAAGTTCGTGCGGAAGAAAGGGAACAGTCCGGAGCACATCCGTGAGGAGGCGACCGCGGACGCGATCTACCAGGCCGCGGGTGTCAACGTCCCGGACTTCAAGGTATATGAGACGCCGCAGGGTCCAGTGAAGCTCGCAAAGTACATCGAGGACGCCGTTCCGCTCTCGACGTTCCTTAAACAGAACAGCATGCGTACGAAGGCTGCGAAGAGCGTCGTCGCCCAGCTGCAGGACGGTTTCGCCACTGATGCGCTCCTCGGCAACTGGGACGTCGCCGGACTCGACATGGACAATATCCTCGTCGACAAGAGCGGCACTGCCTGGCGCATCGACAACGGAGGCAGCTTACGGTTCCGGGCGCAGGGCGCTCCGAAGACGGCGGGGCAGTGGAACGGCACTGTGGGCGAACTCGAATCGCTGCGGAGCAAGAGCATGAACGCCCAGACCGCAAAGATATTCGGTACGCTCTCTGATGACGATGTGAAGGCGCAGGTACGGAAGCTCGGGGAAAAGCGTGAAGCAATCCTCGCTGCGGCGAAGGACGCGGAGCTGCAGGAGATGCTCGGAAAGCGCCTCGACTTTCTCGAAAACTGGGCGACTCCGAAAGCCGCGTCGAGCTGGATCGATGACGACTTCGCGAAGGCGGTACAGAAATCACGCATCGTCGGGAAGGCACTCAAGATTGACCGCGAGGATATCGAGGATACGCAGGCGCTGTTCTGGGCAGAGAAAGTCGGCACTGGCGAGGTTGTGCGGATGAAAACCAGGCTCACGCTCGATGGTTCGAGGAAGCTCATGGAGCACCTCCGCACGAGCGGAAAATTCGAGTTCAGCACCGCGGCACCCACCGCCTCGACTGCTCCGGCGGATCCGTTCTGGGACACCGCACTTCCGGCGATCAAGACCATCAACGTTCATACCTCTGATGATCAGTACAACAAGGCGAAGATCGACGCCGCGCTCGCGCTGAAACCGCAGCTCGCCAAAATCAAGGCGCAGGCGAGTGCCGCTGGCGCGAAGAATGACGATGCGTTGTACCAACAGTACGGCGGGCCGAAGAATGCGCTTGCTCTCGTGGACAAATACGAGAAGGTCCTCAGCGACCTCGAGGAATCAGTAGCGAAAAAGAAGACGACCCAGCACTGGGATTCGTACGACCGATTCGACGAGCCTCGGCCGACGAGCGCTGCGCCGAAAGCTCCAGCCAATACGGTGAAGGTGAAGCTGGCCACGCACACGTACACGAAGGCTGTGGCCGATAAAGGCTTCGCTTCGCGTCTCGGGACGAACATCTTCCAGGACGCGAAGTCGTACCAGTTCGAGCTCGACGGAGTCGAATTCCGTTTCATCCCATACGCCGACGGGAGCGTAGACTTCCGCGATGCGCCATACGCCCTGCATGGGTATCTCGAGGCGGGTGTGAAAGGTTCGGTGACAACCGAGAGCCTCGGCAAGATCGCCGGCGGTGTCGAGCGCCTCGGAGTGAATACAAAGCCGGTGACCGATACGTACAAGGAACTCGTGTACCTTCGGAAGGGCATGCAGATCCGTACCGATGTGTTCACGGACGCCGACTTGAACACCGTTGACCAGATGATCCGCGGGCAGCAAACACCTGATGAGCAGATTGTTCAAACGATGCGTACTTTGGTGCAGGATCGCCTGAATGTGAAGCTGCCGGCAAAGAAAACGAAAGCCTACGACTGGGAGGCTGAACCGAATTCATTCGGCGAGGGCTGGGAGAAGACGTACAGGTGGGATCTCCCGCGCGAGAAGGTGGAGAAGGGGATGGCTGATTACGCGCTGTACCATGGGACGAGCAACAGTATCCCAGATCTGATCGATAGCCTTCTCAACGGCGGCGGGGACTTCACTCCGACGACGGAGCGCCTGCGGAAGGGCATTCCTATCAGCGCCGGCATGTCGCCGCAAACGGATCTCCAGCACGGAACCGCGAACTATCTTTTCACTCGGATCAGGAAGAAATCAGAGGTGCAACGGTACCCGGGGCTGACGTTCAAGATCGGGAATCTCGCGCGGCAGGACGCGTTCAGCTTCGGTGGTGACTGGATGGGTGGGGCCTATAAGTTCACGAACAAACAGGTCTACCAGAAGCGCGGCAAGACCGTTACAGATTTCAAACGCATGGCGAGATCTTCAGGTAACGAGACGCTGTTCAAGAACGGGATCAACGTGCTCGATGAGATCGAGACGATCACCGTCCCGCACAACCAGAGACAGGTGGTCATCGATGTGTTCAAGAGGCACGGGTACACGACACTCCCTGACGGCCGGAAGATTGAAGACGTCGTGATTGCCTCGCACTACTGATACCACAGGAACGAACATGACACCAAATGAAATCACCGCGCTGCTGCAAAGCTGGATCGCACCCGGAGCGGTGTGCATGCCTACTGGCGGATCCTCTCACCTCATCGGACTATTCCGCGCAGAGCCGCGGCGATTCGCATTCATGGAGGCCTTCGCCGAGGACCAGCACCATGTGCATGTGCTCGAGTACCAGGATGCACAGCTCGCCGACCGTGACGACGTTCCAGAGATCCGGCTTCTGGGCGATGGTGGTGTGGTTGCCGTGATCACCCGGATCGAGTCCGACCTCACCGGCACCGACTACCCGCAGCTGAGGCAGGCCGCGGTGGCCTGGCATGAGACTCTCTCGGATGAAGCTATAACCGAGCGTTACGAACGATTTTTCGTACTGAACTCATAGGAGGGTGTATGTGGCTATGCACGAAGCACGGCTTTTTCAGCGTGAAGAAGGACGGCGAGGACCGGTACTTCATCAGGGCGCGCGTGCGGCAGGACCTGGAGAACATCTGCTGGTTGATGCGTGACTGGTGGGCAGAGTCCGCCTCCGATCCGACCAAGATCGTCGCGACGGTCGAGCAGTGTGATTCCCGAGAGAGAATCCTGACTTCGCTCATCCAGGACTGGCCAACGGCTGACTACCGCTTCCGCCTGATCGTAAGCAAACCGGCTTTGGGAGCGCTCTTCGCTGCGTTCGTGGATGGCATCGACTATCCGAACTTCAAGTTGGAGGTAGCGAAGCATCCGGACCAGCGGCGGCACTTGCACCTCTATCATGAGGTCTGGGAGGTGATGGCGAATTTGCATACATAAGCTGCTAATAATGCCAATCTGTGTCCATATCGCCAGTGGCAACTCGCGTCCAAGGTGGAGCGAAGGTATCGATGACGAGGTTTTGAAGAGACGAAGATTTTCACGATACTACTCCATTCTTACCCGCCATGAGACAATAAATGACCACACTTGACCTGTTCGATCACAGCACTGAAGACGGTTTCGAGGGGCGCGGACATGAAAACGGGATGAAGTTCTGGTATGCTCGCGATTTTATGGAACTGCTCGGGTACCAGAATTTCCAGAGCTTCGAGAAAGCCATCCAGAAGGCAATGACCGCATGCAACGCGCTCCGAGTGCCCTTGGATGAGACCATCATCCCTCTTTCAAGGGAAATCGATGGGAAATCGGTGAAAGATTACAAGCTGAATCGATTCGGCTGTTACCTGACCGCAATGAATTGTGACATCCGAAAGCCACAAGTCGCGCAAGCCCAGGGATACTTTGCACAGCTCTCCTCCGCGCTTATCCAGTATGTACAGCAAGTTGATGCAGTAGAGCGTGTGGTCGTCAGGGAGGAGATTACTGATCATGAGAAAACCCTCTCCGCATCAGCCCATCTGGCAGGAGTTGAGAACTTCGCGTTTTTCCGGAACGCTGGATACCGAGGGATGTACAATATGAATTTGGCGGATCTACGACTGATGAGGGGTGTCCCAGACAAACGGAGCCCCCTTGATTTCATGGGGAAGACAGAACTCGCGGCTAATCTATTCCGTATCACGCAAACAGAAGAGAAGATATCCAGACAAGGGATAAGGGGTCAACGTGAACTTGAGCGGACCGCAGAGTCGGTTGGTCGTGAAGTTCGGGACACGATGCACCGGATAAGCGGTGCGTATCCTGAAGATTTACCTCCCACGGTAGACATACAGGATGTTAAAAAGAAGTTGAAGAAAGGGAGTAAGGACTTCAAGAAGCTCGACCGATCCAGTCATTCTGAACTACACGAGGATTGAGTATTTCACTTTGAATTTACCTTTCATGCCAACAAAGAGGAGGCCAGATGAGTGCAGCAGGATCGGTCGACCATCGAAACAAGTTTGGGAAGTACCAAAAGCACATTCATGGTTACCAAACAATTAACGGTCGGCAGGACCTCTCCGCAAGAATTACCATTCGGCTGGCGCAAGCATATAACTTGACTACGCCAGACGAATTACGGTTCGTTATACGGTTTACGTTATCCGCGATTCACCGTGTCGACGAAGTCACAGAACATGAACACCCCAAGGGCTACAATCAGTATGACTCGCTAAGATTGTACTATCTTGAGATGGCATTGGTCGAGCTTGCTGAGACATATTTTAGACCGGGTGATAAAGCAACGGATGAGGCGGTTCGTCTGTATGTCGATCGAGCGCTGAGTGTTTCTGAAACGCTATATGACATCCAACGTGACGATTACGGCGAGTCGATGTACCCACTCTGCGATGCACCTCCTGATCCCCGCTATATCATTGAGAAAAGACGCATCACTGGCGATTTCGAGTGGGACCTCAGTGGTATGGGCGGTCAGTACTTCTATCGCGACATTGCACTGTTCCCTTATGAATCCCATCCCGACGAGTTGAAAGATATCGAGCTGAAGAGACAGATCGCAGACGAAATGGAATTGCCTCGAGTACATCTTCGTTTCAGCGATGGCACAGATCTGGAGTGGGCGTTGTGTAGCACTCCTGCGGTCGCAAATGCATTTTTCGAAAAGCTGCATCATCAGTAAAGGGCCGGATCCTCTCTTTCGATGCAGCTTTGGCTGTGACAACATTTCGACCCGCCTCCCTGGCGGGTTTCTTTTTGCTTTATCTGCAGCCGTATTTCAGCGTGACTACTCCTTTATAACAATCGCCGGGCGATGAGTGGCCGGCGCAACCGTAACATTAGAGGAGGTCCTCATGAAATTCGAGGTCTATCGAGGAAAGGACGGAATGTGGTACTGGCGGCTCAAGTCCGTGAATGGCCAGATCGTGGCCGTGGGCGGGGAGGGCTACGTGAACAAGACTGATTGCCTCCACGGGATAGCGCTCGTGAAGGGGACGAACGCCAACACACCTGTCAACGAGGTCTAGAACATCGATACCCGGCCAAGGCCGGGTTTTTTTACCTTTTCTGCAGTCGACTTCGGATGGGAGTACCTACATATACCGGATAGTGTCTTCAAGGAAATCAGTAAAACAGGCGAAGACGCAGAGATGGGTGGCAGCAGCCGCAGGGAGCATGCGGACTGATCTGTTGCCCATCTCCGCGGCAGTTCTCCTTTCACATACAGATATGGAAACCTCTAGAATCTTCGCAGGAGGCATGCATCAATCTATCAATGAAGGACTATTCTCTCCCTGAAAGGACGTGCTGGACCAGCACGACGGTCAATCTGTCTACTAACCAACAGGTTTTTCCATCGCTTGTGAGGATACTGCCATGGCACTGATCGATGACCTCAAGACCGTCTTCGATGATTATGCAACGAACCATTGCGCAACGCAAATTGTGAATTTCACGTTATCCTCCGGGGCAGGAGCTCTCCTCAATGTGGGAGATACGTTCACTTTCAAAATTCAAGTTACTAACCAGAGTCATCTGGATATGAAAAATGTGAAGGTGAAAGCGATCGGCTCGACCTACGCTGATGTTGCCTTGTTACTCGGATTCTGGTCGGGATCTGCAGTAACGCCGGCATTCAATCTCGATGCTCACCAGACGTACACCACCGGGGTTTTCATGGGTAAAGCCAAGGCGGTGACGGGAGGTGCAAAGGACATTGTCACAGCCCGGATCGATGCGTGGGACGCCAGTCTCGATCACCTGCTCAAGGATCATACGGGTAGTGGCGCGGCTGAAGGCAAGCTCAATAAGGATGTTCAACCAACATAGCGATGTCGGAATTGAAGTCGCGAGTATTACAGTACTAGCGTGGAACCTTTAGAGTGCTCTCGGTTTGCCGTTCTCTCGTCATCCATTGAGCGCAAAAAACTACAACCCGGCTCAGGCCGGGTTTTTCTATGACCGGCGGAGAGAGGAAAATTCACCGTCGGCAGTACCGTGCACATGGAACTGTCCAAATATACTTAGGCATAAACCTGTACCACGCGAGTCCGATCTGCGATGCAGGTCCAGGTGAACTCTGCGTCGTCTGGCCGGACGATGCGAACAACGACGGCATCGACAACTACGGCGACCGTAAGGTGCTGAACACGTACATCTTCGATGCAGAGCGGAGCATGTTTGGGCTCTAAAGCCCGGTGGGCTTCAAAGTGGACGCTGTGAAGAATCCGCACGCTTTAGTTCCTCAAGATGAGCCAGAACTTCCCGAATCCGTTCAATCCGTACACCACGATGGACTGCGTTATGCCCGAACGGTTTCAGAAGAAGGCAGTGTTTGCACGCTGTCTAGGCTGCCACATGGATACCGATGGCAACGGTGTGGTGAACAACTTCGACTACTACCCGACGGAAAATATTTCCGTTCATCGACACGACAACTTATTGTATAACAACGCATTACGGAGATACGCTATTGTAATACAGAAGTTGCTGTTTGCGTTCTGAGTTCAAGGTTTCGTACCTTTGCTGGTCGATGTTCTTTTCCGCCCGTCTACCAAACCTTGGCGACGGGCGGTTTTTTTTAAGTTTTCAGAGCGCAGGGAGCGAAAAAAGTCTTGAAAATCGTTCTGATATGCTGTACTTTGTGCACAAGGAATACGCGCGGAAAGGAACATCGACAACTCCTCACCCACGGAACTCCTCCAGAAACTTCCAAATTCTTTTTACTCCAGAGTCACTTCGACTCTGCTTTCGCATAAGGCGGTCACCTTCGTGTGTATCGCGATCTATCATCCCCGACTGTGTACTTCCGAACTCGTTGTCCGCAGTCCGAAATCACACGTCTCCCCCGATATCCGTCAACCCAATCATTGCTCACTGAAGATTCACCAAGCATCATCGAAGGAGCATTTTATGTACTGGGTCGATACGTTGTTGTCGCTGATCTGGTCGCCGCGTATGCGGCAATTCATCGAGGCTATGATCGCTTCTGCAGCAGGGAGCGCCTTTATCTGCCTTGTTGATCCACCCCCGTCGAACGTGAATCCGAACTTCTTGCTTACGATCATCATCGCAAGCCTTCTCCTATACTTTTTCCTGGAGTGGGGGAAGGACGAACCTGAGGTCTAACGCTCAGCCTCAGACTGCTGTTTACTCAGTGCCGCGCAACGCTCGTGGCTCATGTCAAGCCCGGTGTGTAGACATCGGGCTTTATTTGTTCTCCTGAAATTTGTCGAAAAAACCGACACACATCTCCCCTCCCTGACACATACCATTGTGCCATATCTGACGCGGACAACCGCACTCATCAGTATGGAGCAATGGCATGGCACCTCAGAATCCTCCCAATCCCCCGGATCCCAACAACACCAATCCGCCCGCCGGCGCTGAGAACGGTGGCGGTCCGACGAAACCGCCGACTCCACCTCCGGTCCCCCCAGCACCGGTCGACAAGCAAGCAGCCTCGGACGTTCCCGTCGCAGGCGACTGCGAAGGAGTGACGAAGGGGCTGCGTAAGCTCGTCACCGAGCAGTACGGAAGGGATTTCGTGATCCTCTCCGTCGGCCGCGGCAAAGCGTTCATCCAGAACGCGCGGCACGCCTTCAAGATCGACACCACGACCGGCAATAAGCTCAGCGCCTGACGCGATGCCCATCGACGCGACACGGCAGCTGAAGCTCAAGCGCGAGTTCAATCAGCTCATCAACATGTCCACCGAGGAGATGCAGGCGCATTTCTCTTCGGCGGACTCTGATCTTGCATCGCTGTCGCCGAAGCTCTCCCCGCAGTCTGGCAAGGCGCTCGGCAAGCGTGCGCTCGTGCTCAAGCAGAAGCCGGAGTGGGAGGACGACGATTTCGACGAGGCGGACAATATCCTTCGACCGCTACGCTGGCAGCTCGGCAGGAAGGTCCCGATGGCAACTGCGGATGGTGTACCGACGCTGTTTGCGATCGCGCTCCGCAACCGCGGTCACGATCCGATGCGCTACACAGCCATCCCGAAGAAAGTGGAAGCGGCAGAGACCGTTGCCACGACCGTGTCCGAAGCAGAGATCTCGCTCGATAAACAGCGTGAGATGATCCGCACCGCGATCCAGGATGTCTTCACCGTGCTTCTGCCTCCTGAGCAAATGCCTGACGGGAGGCTCGAGCGCCCGTATGTGTGGGTGAAGGATGTCTTCCCGGAGTCACAGACTGCGATCGTCGAGTATGAGCGCGATAACGCGTTGTACCGTGTTGGCTACTCATGGCTGAACGGCGAGGTGATCGTGGATCCGGCGACCATCACCGAGGTACAGATCACTTACGAACCGGTGCAGACTATCACGCACGGCGAACTCGGCGAGGTCGTTCCCGGCGAGTTGACCGGCATCGCCGAAGCGGAGGAGGGGAAGGCTCCTCGCTGGTTCGGCATCATGATCAAGGCTGGCACCGCGAAGAATCGCGCGAAGAACGGCGAGCAGCGGATCTATACCGCCGACATGCTCAAGACCGCGGTGGCCGAGGGAGTGTTCGATAACGTTCCGGGCTATAGCCGCAACGACGCGCAGCACCTCAAGGAAGAAGGCTGGACGAAGGTCGGTCAGTGGGGGAAGGCCGTGTGGGACGACACGAAACAGGCCGTGACGAACACGTTCACCTGGGTGGCCGACAAATACCCGGCGCTCTTCGACAAGAAGCTCAGACTTGCGATCGCCGAAGGGAAACAGGACGACCTTCCCGGCTGCTCGATCACCGGCGATGTGCTCGCACCGAAGACCGCTCCGCATCAAATCGCGAAGATCGCAGAAATCCGCTCATGCGACTGGATCTCGTTTTCCAGTGCTGGCGGGGGGCTGCTCGCAATACAGGAATCTCTCAATTCACCCGATAAGGAGAAATCTATGATCACCGCACTCAAGGCGCTGGAGGCGAAGGGGCTGACGGTCCCGGCTGCGCTCAAGACGCGCTGGGAGAAACTCCAGGTCGCCGAGGGCGCGGCGGCCGACTTCATGCTCGCCCAGCTCGAGGCATCCCGGCCGAACTTGTTCAAGGTCGCCGGGATGAAAGAGAAGCTCGCGAAGGACGAGGAAATGCTCGTCACGCTCTTCTCCGAATTCATGGCGGCCGAGGGTGTCGCCACCGAGGATCCGCCCGCGGATCCCGCGACCGATCCCGCTTCCGTCTCCGAAGCAGAGAAAGAGCGGATCCGCATCGCTGCCCGCGAAGCGGAGGAAGAGTCCTTGCGCGCCGAGACTCGCCGTCTCGCCGTCGAGGGCCTGATCGCGAACTCCGGTCTCAACGAGATCGAGCAGCGCACGATCCGCCGGCAGTTCGAGAACCAGCCGTTCTCGAAGGCCGCGATTCAGGAGGCCATCCAGGACGCGAAGGACCGCATGGCCGCCTACGGCCAGCAGACCGCGAAGCGCACGCGCATCGACGTCGACCGCGATGCCGTGGACAAGCTCCAGCAGGCCGCGAACGATTTCTTCTTCTCCGATGTGACCGAGCATTCCGTCCGCGAGGCGGTGCGCGAGGCGCATGGGGAGAACATCCTCTCGAAGGATTACCGCGGTTCGATGCGCTCGCTGCGCGGGCTCTACATCCTCGGTACCGGGGATACGAACCTCACGTTCGACCTCGTGACCGTTTCCGAGTCCGTCGACCCGGCGACGTTCACGAAGATCCTGCAGAACGCGATGAACCTGCGCCTCCTGCGCGACTACACGCTGCCGTCGGTCTACGACGCGTGGCGGCTGCTCTTCGACGTCGTCCCTCTGGCCGACTTCAAGACGCAGGAAGTCATGCGCACGGGCTACTACGGTGCGCTGCAGATTATCGGCCGCGACGATGCGTATCCTGAGCTCACCCAGGGCGGCAAGCTGGACAACAGCTACACGCCGGACACCCGCGGCGGGATGATCTCCATCCACAGGAAGGACATCATCAACGACAACGTCGGCGAGATCCGTCGTCAGCCGGCGAAGATCTCCATCGGCACGAAACTGGATCTTTCCGCCTTCGTGTGGGGACTCATCCTCGATAACCCGGCACTCGGCGACGGTGTGGACCTATTCCATGCCGATCACGGGAACCTGCTCACCGGCAACGCCGCGGCGGCAGGTCTCGCGGCCGCGACACTGGTCACGATGGACGGCAAGCTTCGGGATCAGACCCTCCCGGGCCGGACCGACAAACTGATGCTGCCGACCAAGTACGTGATCATCCCTGCGAACGCGACGATGCGCACGGCTGCCTACGCGGTGATCGCTCCCGCCTTCGGGCAGCAGAACGCGATCCCGACATTCGCGCAGTCGCTGTCGGCGCAGGGCATCGAGTGCCCGCACGCCTCGGACGCGGACGACTGGTACGTGGCGACCGACAAGTCGATCCAGGAGATCGGCGAGGTCGGCTTTTTCCAGGGCAAGGAAGAGCCGGAGATCCTCGTGGCCGACAACCAGCTGGCCGGCGCACTCTTCACGCACGACAAGGTGCAGTACAAGGTGCGGCACGAGTACGGCGGCTCGATCGTCGACTACCGCGGCATCGCCAAGTCGGCTGTCACCTGATCACCCTGACCACGAACTGATTTTCAACCGAATACAGGAACAACATCATGAGTCTGAAAATCTTTCCGGCCGGCGTTGAGGTGATCCCCGTGGTTGTCCCGCTCGACAACGCGCGCGCCGAGTACATCACCCTTCCACAGGGGAAGGTGCAGGGGATCCACTACACGACCTCCGCGACGACCGGCGATCCGACCGCCGTCACCGCGACGCTGACCGACCAGCAGTCGACTCCGCTTTCGATCGCGACCACCGTCACACAGACGGCAGCCGCGGTGACCGATGCGACGCTGCCGGCCGCAGGTATGAGCCTCAACGCCGCGACGAAGCAGACGCTCAAGATCGCCGTGACCTTCACCGGCGGCACAACGCCGACGTGGAAGGGCTCCGTGACTATCCTCCTCGCAGTCGGGGTGCAGACCCAGTAACACCTCACTGCACTGATGGGACGAGGGGCAGGAAACACCTGCCCCTCATTCTGATCCGCATGATCGCGAAATGACAAAGGCACAACTCGTAGAGGCATTCAAGGCGTCTGCTCTCGTCAAAAGCGAGACCGTGCAGACGCATCTCGGCAATGACGCGCAGGTCATCGAGGCAACGATGATCGAGGTCCTCGCCGAGTTCTCGCGTGATGTGCGTCGCGTCAAGGTGCACTCGTTCACGTGGGAAGGTGCATCTCTCGTTCTGCCGCTCTGGTACGAGGATTCTGTGTCGATCTCGCTGGAAGGTCCCACAGGACTGCATCCGCGCACGTACGTGGATCCATCGTACATCGAGATCGACCAGCTGACAGGCGCGCTGTATCTGACGCTGACCGCGACAGGTACTTCGTGCGAAGTGCGGTATTCGATTATGCACGAGTTGCCGAGTACGGGCGAGGTCACGATCCCTGAATCCCGCCGTAAGGCATTCTTCTACCTGGTCGCCGCGGCGCTCTGCGAAAAGATCGCATCGAAACATGCGGAGTCGAACCGCGGCAACATCGCCGATGTGGTCGACTACCAGACCAAGTCCCGCGAATATCTTGGCATGGCGAAGGCCTTCCGCGCTCAGTACCGGCAGGTCGTCGGTACGCCGGCGGATCCTGTTCAGGCCGCTGGCGAGGCAACGATTGAATACGACTATCCGAGCTACCGTATTGGCCTCGAGAGGAGGGCATACTGATGGCCAAGGTCGCTGTGAAGTTCGATGACCAGCGTGCGTTCGAGCAGCTCTCCGCTCTCGCGACTCTGGATCGCGCGCAGAAGGCGCTCACGGTCATCCAGAACGAACTGATGACGCTCGTCGCCGAAGCGACGCCTGTCGGTGTGTTCGGCGCGCTGCAGGGTGGGTGGCACGAAGGGCCGACGGTTATTTCACCGACTGAGGTTGCGACGCAGGTGATCAACGTCGAACCCTACGCGTATTTCGTCGTGCATGGCTCGCGGCCTGCGCGAGGGAATCCTGGTGGCTTCCTCGTCGGGTGGGTTGACAAGAAACTCACCATCCCGCAGCAGTACCGAATCGCACGTCGTGCTGGCATGAGCGAGACGGCTACGCGGAACGCTCTCCAGCGATCGAGCGTGAAATTCCAGACGAACGCTTTAACGTTGGCTGTTGCCTTCATCATCGGCAGGGCCAGGATGCGCCGCGGCTCGAAGCCGAATGACTTTATCACGCCGATCCTCGAGGCGAATCAGGATTTCTGGACGCAGATCCTCACTGACGCGATCACCGGTATCGGGAGGCCGTCATGAGCGAGAATCGCGTCATCCTTTCCGCACTCGTGACTATCTGTGAAGCAGCAGGCTGCGGCCGCGTGCACAACCGTAGGCGCTGGCTCCCGGACGAGGCAAGCGTGCGCCGTGAGTTGTTCGCGGAAGAGAACCGAGACGGCGGGCCGGTGGACGTTCTCAAGGCTGCGTTCATTCGCCGCGTCGATCACGGGCCCGCGGACACAATGGAAATTGAGGAAGGCGGTTCGCTGCGCCGCGGGCACGCTCACACCTACGAGATCGAACTCTGGCGCGGACACGTCGACGCTGACGACAGCTGGAACGAGATCCAGGACACGTACGAGGCGCTGGCAGACGCGATCGAGACCGACGCGGTGCGGTACCAGCTTCAGGCGATCGGCTACGCATGCGAACCGCTGGAAGCGCAGCAGATGAACGACGCATACCTCAACGCCGAAACCATGGTGCACGTCATCACGGCACAGCTGCGCCTCGTGGGGGTGGCAGGATGAACACCATCATGATCATCACCGCCGCCCTGCTCTTCTTCGCGCTATGCACGCTCGCCGCGTGGGCAAAAGCATGCATGGACACGCGTACGTTTTGGGGAGACATGGGTTTCGAAGTTTCACCCGCGTGGCTGCGCGACTGGATGTGGAAGCGCAGCACCGTCCGCATTATCAAGATCACGGACGGCTGGCACGCGATGCAGGCTGTCTGGCATTTCGCCTTCGCGACCGCATGGCTGATCGCCGGCGTCACTCTCACGCTCGCTCTTGTGGGTGTTGCGTGGTATTGGTGGGTGCTCGCCATCGCCGGCGCGTGGTGCATGCGACTCGTGGCGCAGTACATCGGATTTGAACGCACTTATCCAATCGGAGTGGAGAAACGATGACGCAGAGGATCGTCGATACGTGGAAGACCCTCGGGAGCGTGGCCTCGGTGCTCGCGGTGCTCGTCATGATCGTCACGCTGATCTATTCGATGTCCTATGGCGGGCGGATCGAGCAGAATTCGCAGGACATTCACGACACTCGTGTCGAACTGCGCGGTCACAAGGAAAACATGATTATCCACCGCACGGCCGAGGAAGGCAGGGCATGGGAGCGCGGTGAACAGGTTTGGAGGGAACTGCTCATGGATCGACTTCAATCGATCGACAAGCGTCTCGAGAAGCTGGAAGGAAAACCGTGATGGAGAAGCTCAAACCCTTTCTCCCTGTGCTCTACATAGCCCTGGGCATTGCGCTCGGCGCGATGGCAATGAAGTCCTGCACTCCGGATCCGCGAACCGAGACGGTTGTGGAGACTCGGACGGACACGATCCCTGGGCCATCCGATAGTGTGATCGTCACCGTGCGTGTGCCGGTGAGAGTCCCGGTGCGTGTGCCGTACGCGCTGCCTGCCGACACGGCTTCGATGGTGATTTGGCAGCAGTACGCGGAGCAGCTGCTCATTGATAACGATCGCCTTCGGATCCGGATCGACTCGCTCGAGCACATCGAGGCACATGCCATCACCGAGACCGCGAACGCGATCCTGACCGCGCATCTCGACATGCCGCTGTTTCTTGCGAATCCGAAACAAGGATTGTGGGCGGAGGCGATCATCACCTCTCACGATACGACGCGGACACGGCTCGTGCAGCCTTCTCTCGGGTTTGGTGATTTCATCGGATACGGTATTCATGCCGGCGTTGGCTATAACGTGATCTCCCGAACGGTTGACCTGCAGATCGGTGCGGGAGTGCAACTGAAACTCGACCAGATCTTCAACTGATTCACAATCCCACAGGAGGATTCATGCGACATTCGTTTTTCATCCCTTCGCGGCTGTTTTACTTCGTCCTCGCGATCATCGCGCTGCTTTGCCTGCCGCTGACGCAGGGAGCGGTGGCTCTCGCCCAGGACCTCGCCGCGGATCCCGCGCAGCAGGGATTCGACATCGGGAGCCTCTTCGGCTCCACCGCGGCGCTCGCCGCTTTCATCATCACGGTCGTGCAGTTCGTTCGGGCTCATTTGTGGACGAACGCTGACGGTATCCCTTTGGTAGTGTTCACATTCGTGATCGGAATCGCACTCGCCATCGCAGGATTCTACATGCATCTCCTACCTGCGGCCGATATCGTGGCAGCAATCGCATTCGGATTCACGGCGGCACTCACTGCGGTCGGCGGCGTCAATCTGCTCAAGGCCGTGGCCGCGAAGAAGCAGATCTCCGCGGGAGCCTGAGTCATGGCATTCCAGATTCTCCCACCGAAGCGTCCCCAGCAGCCTCGCGAGAAGACTGTCGAGCAGCTGCTTGCCGGCGGCTGGGATGCCACTCGTTATCCGGTCGCACTCCTGGGCGTGCGCGGTTACTATCGTGACACGATGGGAGTGAAGGGGCGCAACGACCGGAAGCTATACGACGACGCGATTTTCCTCATCTGGCCGAACGGCGGATACCTGGTATGCAACGCGAACACTGATCCCGGTGCGTTTCGCCTGGGGATCGCGACGCTGCTCGCGGGCGTGTGGAAATACCGCATTGGCATTCACGGGATATCGAAGCCTGCGAATCGCCGGTACACCGCACTCGTTCAGGCAGCGGCCGTCACAGTGCGTCGCGACGAACGCACGCATACCTACAGCGGTCTGTTTGGCATCAACATCCACCGCGGTTCCCGCACGAGCGTGAGTTCGGAAGGCTGTCAGACCATCTGGCCAGGGCAGTGGCAGGAGTTCATCGACACGGTGCGTCGCGTGTTGCGCGAGGCCGGGCAGGAGACGATTCCGTATGTGCTCATCGAGATCCCGGAAAGTGCCTGACGAGGAAACATATCGCGAGATCAGCTATCAGCTGGAGGCCGGCGAGTACACTCTGAGTATTTACGATGGGCATCGCGTGCAACGCATCGGAATCACAGCCACCTGGGCCACATCGATCACGATCAAACTGCAACCGAAGGAAACCTGCGACATCGAGGAAGTAACGACATGACACATCAGATCAGGCTTCTGGACGACTGGACCAATCCCGAGACGGGTGAGCAGCATCACCGCGGTGACTTACTGCGTTTGCCTGACCGATTCTTCCGCCTCGAAGGGGTGTTCGGTTTGCAGGGAAAATACACGACCGATCTCACGATCACGGCACCCTCACTGAGCGAGCCGCAGAAAGCAACGAAGCCGGCAGCGAAGAAACCGACACTGCCGATACACGAAGAATCGGACATTCTCAACGATTTGACCACTGATACCAAGGAGTAATCCAACATGGCTGACGCACTCACCCGCGATCTGCTCAAGGCCGGCCAGTTCGTCGGCCAGGCGGGATACCTCGCCAAGATCCTCAACGTCAACGGCTCCGGCGACATCGCGCTCTCGGCCGACTGGGCCGGTTTGCCGTCGAAGAAGTCCTACAAGACCAAGCGCGTCTTCGACACCTACGAGATCGAGGAGGAGAACGGAGGCAAGGAGAAGCGCAAGAAGCTCATCGGCTACGATGTCAAGTCGACGTTCAATCAGAGGGACGCGGCGACCTACGAATTCGATATGGGCTATGTCGGGTTCGATTGCGTGCTGCTCCTCGCCGGCCATATCTACAGCCTCCTCACCGCACCCGCGCGTGGCTGGCTCGCCGTCTTCGGCAAGGTCGTCGAGCACGAGGACGAGATCGATTCGAAGACCGGCGAGGTTCCGTTCACCTTCGAGGGCAAACCGAACAACCGTGCGATCGAGTTCATCACCGGCACGACACCGTCGACCGGCAAGATCCTGTATCCGGCGATCACTGGGATCGACGCACCGGTCGGCATCCCGAATGGGCCGATCACGATTCTCGCGACCTCGATCTACAAGATGATCGACATCGTCGACAGCTAATCCTTCCCGACTCACTAATCACCATGAAGGGCGGGCCCAGCGCCCGCCCTTTTCGATACTGCGAGGAGACACATGCAGTCATTCACCCATCGCTGGAACGGCGAGGAGTACGCGGTCGCCGTGGCACTATGTCCTGACGGTTTTGTCGATGGCGCGACGCGCGCGGCCGTGGCGCACGCTTTCGCCGGACTGATCAATTACCGCGACATCCTGGGCGATGCGCGCAACGCGATCAACGTACTCGCCAGCCGAGTGGTCATCGC
>CAZWNO010000075.1:0-20130 GCA_964635845.1 uncultured Chromatiales bacterium | reverse complement strand
CCACATTCTCGTACCAACCAGTAGAATCCGGATGCAGATAGAAATGCGATATCGCACGTGCGGTGTCCAATGC
Source organism: uncultured Chromatiales bacterium (assembly GCA_964635845.1). Taxonomy (GTDB): domain Bacteria; phylum Bacteroidota; class Ignavibacteria; order SZUA-365; family SZUA-365; genus SZUA-365. Next base: position 20,057 of record CAZWNO010000075.1, on the reverse strand, counting down.
GATGATGCGCATGGCCGGTGATGGATTGACGAAATTTATCGATAACATCTCCATCGGTCTCCCATTCCTGGTCGGCGGGGGAAGTTCTCCCGGAGCATCCACGCTGGTCTTCGGCCGGGCAAGTATGAGACCATCCTTGCACAGCCATGCGGAGGTCGAGGACTGTAGCATCGCATAACGGATATCCTTGTCCCACTGCCCGGCATTCTCCGTGAAGTACATTTGCGCGAGGTACACGAGTGTATCGCCGGGATTCCCGGCAGCTACAATTTCCCCGGCACTCGCTGCCAGGAGGAGAACAGCGAATATGCATGCTTTCCTCAACGCAACTGGTTTCGACGTACTGATGCTGGTGTCTGTGCGGCATACCGGCGACGAATCGCCGGATACCTCGAGATGCGAGGTCGCGAAAGCTGCTTTCATAACATCCTCATCACTGAGTACCCCGGGGCGTCGAAGACTCCATCTCGGCAGACGACAATACAGCGGACAACGACCGAAATCGTTGCGGGTGGCAACTAATACGTTGGAACGGAGTCTCGTGTCTTATTAACTACAGAACCAACGTACAATCGAACATGCACAATGTCAAGAGCGGCAGGCCCGATTTCGAAGAAATCCGATATTTTTGTGCAATTATAATACCCGGTTCCGGTGCAGGGAACTACCGCATGATCATCAGCGGCGCGACGTCGTGCCGCGCTCCGTCCTGCAGCACGATCAGGTACTGCCCGGAAACCAGTGCGGAGATGTCTATCGGTATCGACTGTCGGCTCTGTCCCCCGCGCGCGATCCTGACCTGCTGCCGCTCGCGTCCCAGCATGTCGTAGACCATCAGGGCGGAGGACGTCGAAGCAGGTATCGCGCATTCGACGGTGACGGATCCGCTTCGCGCCCCCGCGGGCTGGGGATGGATGCGCAGGATACGGAAGTCGTCCGCGGCGGGAGCTGCTTCCACACGCACCGGAATGTCGAGGGTGAAGGACCACACCGGCGACCAGTAACCCGGCACCGTGTCGCGCCAGGCGCGGACTTTCCAGTAGTAGGTCCCGTTCTTGCGCAGCTCTCCTGTCATCGTGATGTAATTGTTTGGATTCTGCCGGAATTCATGGGCAACCGTATCCGCACTGAAATCCGGCGTGCGCGCCGTCACGATCTCCGACCGCTCGACACAGTCCACCTCGCTCCACTTGATGAATGACGGCGGCACGGCGGTAAATGTACTTCCGTCGGCCGGCTCGCTTTGCAGTGGCGCCGCCACGGTGTCATCGATGGTGCGGAACGAGATCACGGGCGACCATGGACCGGGCCCGGAAGAGGTGGTCGAACGGACGCGTGCGTAATAGTTCGTGCCGTACGCGAGTGCGACAGTAGCGGTATTTGTTGCACCATACACTCGTGTAGCGGATTCTATACTCCGAAAATCGGGATCAGTGGAGATCTGTACGCAGGAAGAATCCGCACAGTCAATAGCTGCCCAGACGATCTCCGTGTTCAGATCGACGCACCCTGCTCCTGGTACGGGAATCGATATTTCCGTAACAGGGATCTGTGCTGTCCGGAATGAGCTGACCACTGATCGAATAGTTCCGATTTGTGAATTCGCAGTTCCGACATCCCAATAATACCTGGTCCCCGGTGCAAGATTGTTGAGTGTCAAGGCGCTGCCGTTGACGAGTGTATCGAGCAGAATTGTCGACGCCGAAAATGAGGGATCCGTCCCGAAACGCACGCGGAACGTACCGCTCAGAGCGGGTGCGGACCAGGCCAGGGAAAGGTCGAGCGGTGCGCAAGCCTCGTCATCGAGTTGTTGCACGAGAGTGATCGGGGCGAGGACGTTTTCCAATGCTGTTCGCAGGATTCCAATCCTCTCTGTCCCGAGATAGAGCATTCTGTCCTTCATTGCGATCGACCGCGGCATTACTCCCGGGAGATGGATCAGCGTCCAGCTGTTGCCTTGATCCGGACTGATGGCAATACCCCGAGTCGTATCAAGGGCGATCAGCGTGTCCTTCGAGAGTGCCAGCAGTCCATCCACACTTCCGAACCCGGTCGGCAGAGATTGCCAGCTATCACCACGGTCTGACGATCGGGCGATCTTTGTACCTTCGCGATTTCGAATGAAGAGTATGCCGTCCATACCTGTCGTCACCGCCTTGCAGCCGAATGGCATAATGCGTTCAATCCACACCGAGTCCAGGCTGTTTTTTCGCCATAATCCTGTCGGTGATAAGCATAGGACAGCGCTGCCGCACTCGACAGCACAAGCACGACCAACTGACAATGATTCTGGTGAAGGCACCGCCTTCCAGGTCGAGCCGTTGTTTTCCGACAAATAAATCGTTTCTGATGACACCGCGAACCAGCGTCCTGTCGCATAGCTCGTGTTGCCATATGATATTTGATCCGCTGGGTGGATGGTTTCCCAATGACGACCTTGATCTGTCGTACGTGCAAGTCCTGCATTCGTTGTGTAAATCGTATCCGGAGGGGCAACGAATACGGAGGTTGATGAATTCGGTCCGAAATGCACTCGGATGGGCGGTCCGGGTAGCATCGTCCATGATCGCAATGACATGTCCCACATATGGATGCGCGCACAGCTTCTCGCCTCCGAGGGCGCATAGATTGTCCCGTCTGATAACACGAGTGTCGGATGGTTCATTGCGAGGGGAGCGAAACCAATCAGTTCGGGATCTCCCGGTATATTGCGATATCTGAAGAATCCGAGATTACTACCGTAGATGAGCAATTGCCCGCGGTCATTGAAGCCGACGGCATCATAATAGTCGGCACTCCGGTTTTCGAACGTGCTCCAAGTCTCACCATCGTCAACCGATATGAGGAAGTGCAACGCTCCCGCCGGATTATATGTGATATGTGCGATCGTCCCAGTCTCCGATCGCCGGAAAATGTGGCGTTCAACCGCGGACTCTAAATAGCCTGAAATGGACTCGGTTGAATACAGCGTATCCCAGTTCTGCCCTTCCGTGTCCGTGGAGAGTATCCGAAACGGCACAGCGCCTGCTGATCCGAGCATCACCTGGCTGACCAGGACTCTCCCGTCTCCACCATCAATGACAGCAAGTGGATTTCGACCTATGAGAAAGGGACTCCATGAAGTGCCGTGATCAGTACTTCTGAACAACGTGTCGGCATCCGCGTATCCTCCGTACCACCATTGGAATAAATCTTCCTGAATGCATGTAATATGCGCGATCGCGGACATCAGCTTCCGTCCCGAAGGGAGCGTGCACGAGCTCCAGGTATTGCCTCGATCGACGGATGTTACGATGCCTATGGTCAGGGACAGAAGGTAGAGCCTGCCAGAGTCATCAATGACGATCTCCATGATTGAACCGGAGGAGTTCAGACACGCACCGATATCGGTCCATGTCGTTCCGCCATCGGTTGTCCGGTACACTCCATTTTCTGTCTGGTAGTACAGACGATCTGGTCCGTCGAGAGCGAGGCGGTTGCACCAGTTAGTCTTTGTTTCCGTCAGTGGCAGCGGTATCAGCTCCCAGTGCTCGCCGTCGTCGACAGATCTGTACAGAGATGCATAGTACCGGAATTGCAAGTCGGTACGCTCGGATCCTACGAGAGCATAATGTGTCGTTCCGCTTCGAGCGGTCGACAGTACCATGCCTCCCAGTGGCGGCGGGATCGTATCCCAGACCTGCGCATGCGACGAGTTACCGATCATCAACAGCATCACAGTCAGACAGACACACTGGCTCGTCGCTTTATTCCGCATGACATGACTCCGGATTGCTGGGAAAAAGAGAATAATGGCGTTGAAAATACGTCCGACTGTACATGGACACCCAAAGGTAGTGATCGTTCCCTGCGGTATCCACGCGATTTCAGACCGGAAGAGCTATTTCAGTTGTGTGCCACTTGTCCGGGCGTTGGGCTGTTGACCTCGGGTTTACCGCACAAGGCATGATTGACATCACGGAAACACGCGACATGTCGGGCTTTCCAGAGCCGACGGCATCCATGTCACCGCGATACCGCTTGCGTCCCGACGCAGGGTAAAGGCGGTCTATTCTTCCGTGAATAAGGCAGGTCCTCGATCCGCTATTGATTTTGCATTCGGGAATGCCTATGTTCATTCTATTATATATACCGGATATAAATATCTGTAATGGTGGTCATGATGCGACACGTAATCATGAAATCCGCGCTGGCACTTTCGTTCGTACTGCTGGCGGTTTGTCCCCTCGAAGCGCAGTGGACCAGGCTCATGTCACTGGAAGGAATCACACTGCAGGATCTGGAAGTCTCTGAATCCGGGATTATCTATGCGCTTCCCTTTTTTGGATACGAGTTCTTTGTATCGTCGAACGGAGGTGACAGCTGGGAGCGGCGAAGTGTCCCGGACTCCCTCGAGATCTGTAACATCGAGCTCGCCGGGGAGGATCTCTACCTCGTGTCACGCCCGCAACAATCGGGATACAGGCTGTATCGTTTGACGGATCTCGGACGCAGCATTGCGGAAATCCCTGTCGGTAATTTGCAGCCGATTTTTTGCTGTGGGAGCGATGGAAAGTTGTATGCCGGGATCTATACCGGAGGTGAACGAGACTCCGTCTTCGTGTCCGGCGATTACGGGGCGACCTGGTCCGCGGTCGCTCCGGTATTCGATGACTCGTGGGATTACGAAGACGCCCTGAGTATCAGTCCGACCGGAGTTCTCTGGGGCATCAGTCACGACGCCCTGGGACGCTATGATGAACCGACAGGCCGCTGGGTCTACTATGACGCGGGCGTTGATGAAAGCACGTTTTCGCCAAGCCTGTACCATATGCCGAATGGCGATGTGTATATCAACAGCCGGTTCCGGTTACTGAAATACATCGCAGCCACGGATTCCATCGTGGAACTCTACGACTGGAAAGAAGGCCAGCTCATGGACACATTCGGCTGCATCGTCACGGCCGACGGCCGCCTGCTCGTCTCCCATAGGTCCTCGATCGGGACGGGCAGTGTCATTTCGGAAAGCACGGATGACGGAGCGTCATGGCACGTCGTGGACTCAACGCTCGCATGTACCGTCTCATTTCAAGGGCAGTTCGGAGGAAGGATCTTCGCATCGACGGAATATACCTTTATGCGTTCTCCTGACGGAATTGCATTCGAGGAATGCATGTTTGGAATGTCCTCGCCCTCGATCATCGATTTCGAAACCCGCGGGCAACGCGTTCATGTCATGGGCGGAAGATATGCACTGAGCGACGATGGCGGGGCGAGTTGGTCGTACCCGGGCATAGGAGGCGGTTTCAATCCGTACGGCATGCAGATCACTTCCGACGGCACGATCTATGAACATCGGGGCTACCTGCGTATTTCCCGCGACAGCACCCAGAGCTGGGTGAATCCGTATGGAAAGGAGATCAATGATTTCCTCGCTCTCGACGACGTCGTGCTCGTCGGAGTGAACGACAACACGATCATCCGGTCTACCGATCAGGGGCGGAGCTTCTCTTCCGTTTATCGGGGAGAATCACCTGCGTCCGGGTTCCGGCAAAACAGGGATGTGTTGTATGCCCTGACGAAATCATATCTCCTGCGTTCCTCGGACAGAGGTGCGACATGGATGGAATTGCCATTGCCGACCGGATCCGCAACCGGCTACAAAAATCTTGTGGCAAATGACCGGGTTCTCCTTTTCACCATCGGGGACGAAGTGTGGACATCCAGCACGCTGGGGGAAGAGTGGGCAGGGCCGTTTTCAGCGGGACTGGATGAGGGACTCATTAATGTCGCGGTGAATTCGGACGGGACGTTCGCGGGGATTGTCTGCCGGGGTTGGAGGGATGCCAGACACCGGTTACAACCGTACCAGGATGTCGTGCTGTCCACCGACGACGGAGTCTCATGGCAGTCAATCGGAAGTGGTCTCCCCGCTTCGTTCTTTACGCCGGTCAATTTCTTGCATTACTCCAGGATCGGCTTCACTGGAGACAATCGACTGCTGGTGAACGGTGAGCACGCGTTGTATTCGTTCGATCAGGTGCCGCTCTCAACCAACACAGCTCCGGCACTGCCGGAATCACCGGAACTGTCGGTATGGCCAACTCCGGCGGGTAACAGGGTGTTCTGGTCGGTACACGGATTGGAAGCCGTTGGTGTGGCGGTGGTCAGCGATCTCAACGGCAAGACTGTCGCTGCATCGCGTCATGCATCCTCCGATCACGGCGCGATCGATATATCCATGCTGCCCGCGGGCGTGTATTTCCTGCAGGTTCATTTCGGATCAGCCTCTCCGCTGGAACCGCGCGAGAGAACGCTGACGAAGAGGATGGTCGTGCTGAGGTAGCCGATGACGAGGAGGCGGTAATAAAAACGCGAAACCCCGGCAATGCCGGGGCTTCGTCGTTCCGGTGGACACGATCTGTTTTCGAGGAGAACTGTTCGCTACCGCAGCACGACCAGCTTCTTCGTCGCGCTGAAGTCGCCGGTCTGCAGTGTGTAGAAGTAGATGCCGGGCTGAAGTGCCGAGAGATCGATGGTTTTTGTATGCAGACCGGCGATCTGCTTGCCGTCGAGAAGGCTCGCGACCTGCCTACCGGTCATGTCGTGAACCTGCAGGGTGACATCCATCTCCGCGGGAAGCCGGAAATCGATCACGGCGCTGGCGCTTTGCGGACTGTGCACGGGATTCGGATAAGGGAGTTCCGCGGAATCCTTGTTCTCAGGCGGCGTGGGTGGCCGGATCGCCGGCACCATGCGGATTGTCCAGCATCAGACGGTACTTCTTCAGTTTGTCCCGAAATGTCGAGGGATGCATATGCAGCATCTTCGAGGCGCGGGAAATGTTGCCATCGCATTCGCTGAGCGCGTTGCGCATCAGGTTGGTCTCGAGGCAGACCACCACCTCGTCCATGGTCATGGACTTCTCGATCAGGCAGCGTTCGCAGTGCTGCAGCGTGTGCTCGGGATGCGATCCGGAGCGGATCTCGGGGGGCAGATCGCTGACATCCACCACATACTCCGCAAGCAGGGTGAGCCGCTGTATGATGTTGCGCAACTCGCGGATATTGCCCGGCCAACGATAGCTGAGCATCGCGACCATGGCGGCTTCCGTGAATCTGATCCGCCTCTCCGGGGAGTAGCGTGTCATCAGGTGCTCGACGAGCAGCGGTATGTCGTCGCGCCGCTCCCGCAGCGGCGGGATCTCGATCGGCACGACGTTGATGCGGTAATAGAGATCGGCGCGGAAACGGCCTTCATCCACCATCGACTTCAGGTCGACCTTCGTCGCCGCGATCAGACGCACGTCGATGGGTATCGTGACACCGCCGCCAACGCGCATGATCTCCTGCGACTCGAGCACGCGGAGCAGCTTCGTCTGTATATGCAGCGGGACATCATCGATGTCGTCGAGGAAAATGCTTCCGTGATTGGCGAGTTCGAACAGCCCTTTCCTCTCGTCTGCCGCCGAGGTGAACGCGCCCTTCTCGTGACCGAAGAGTTCGCTTTCGAGCAGCTCCGACGGAATGTTGGAGAGGCCGATTTTCACGAAGCCGCTCCCGGCCCTCCGGCTGTTGTGATGGATGTAATCGGAAACGATTTCCTTGCCGACTCCCGTCTCCCCGATGAGCAGGACTGTCCGATCCGATGCGGCGATTTTCGCGAGCTGGGAGATCACACCCAGCATCTTTTCATTTTTCGTGACGATGCGGACGGGATTCCTCGTACATCCGGATTCACCGGATGGATCCCACGCCTGGGCGAAAAAATCCGCCAGTGCTCCCGTGGAAACGCCTGTTTTTGCGTGTCTGGGAGGATCCCATCCCCATGGCATTGATTTCGGAGGTCAGAAATCCTTTTTCTGGAAGAAGCGCTTCCCCAGCCAGAGCGGGAACAGCGTCCACGCGAGCAGCGCCGCCACGGAGAGCAGCATGCCCGTCGCGCCGCCGAAGAAGCGCTGGTATACGGCGCCGGTGTAGCCCATGAGGGCCGAGACATCGAACTGCAGGGTGAGCAGGATGCGGGCGAGGTCGACGGGATTGAGGAAGCTGAAGGCGAGCGCGATCGGTTCGACCGGGTAATCCGCCAGTGCATAGAAGGCGAAAAGCACGATGCCGTCGTAGAGCAGGGAGAAGAAGAACCACAGCAGCAGGGCGACGCCGACTCCACGCGCGCGGTCGTGGATGCGGATCGCGACTGCGAAGGCGATGGAGGTGAAGATCGTCGTGAGGAAAAGTCCGGCGAGGAGGAGCAGCAGGGAATTCGTGATCGATTCCGATCCGATGCGGTGCAGCAGCAGCGGCACGCCGGTCCCGAGCAGGAAGCATCCGCCGATCGCGCCGGTCACGACGAGCCAGGAACTGAAGTATATGTCGCGCCGGTGCAGCGGCTGCGCGACGAGGACCTCGAGGAATTCGCGCGATCCGTACACGTACATCGTGCCGAACACGACGCTGAACAGCGGGAGCACGATGAGCACGATGCTCATCAGGCTGATTTCCATGCCGGCGGAGGAGCCGCCGGCGAGGTGAAGCGCCTCGGTGAACACGAGGAAAAACCCGGTGACGAAAAAGACCCAGCGGCTGCGAAGCACGTCGCGCAGCTGGTAGCGTACGAGCTTGCCGATCATGGACGCGACTCCACGATGAGTGCCGCGATGGCCTGCTCCACATTCCGTTCGCCGGTGCGCGTGCGGAGATCGTCCACGCTCCCGTCGAATATGACCGCGCCCTCGAGCAGGAAGACGATGTGGTCGGCGAGTTCCTCGATGTCGCCCATGATGTGCGAGGTGAACACGATGGTCTTGCCCGCCTCCTTCTCGCGCGCGACGGCGTCCTTGAATCGGCGCGCCATCAGGGGATCGAGTCCCGCCGTCGGCTCGTCGAAGATATAGATCGGCGCGTCGTACATGAGCGTCATCACCGCGCACACACGCTGCCGCGTCCCGCCGGAGAGTCCCTTCAACGGTTTGTCGAGCAGTTCCGTGAGATCGAAGCGCGCGAGCATGTCTTCCATCCGGCCGGGCTGGGCGTTGCGCAGATCCGCGATCATCGAGAGGAACTCGCGTATCGTCAGGTTCTCCGGGTAATGCGCGATCTGCGGCATGTAGCTGATGTGTTCGCGGAACGCGCGGTCGTCGGCTGCGTGCGTCCCGTTCCATCGCACCGTTCCGCTGTCCGCGCGCACGAGTCCGAGCAGGGTCTTGAGCGCCGTGGTCTTGCCGGAACCGTTGGGACCGAGCAGCGCGGTCATGCGGGCTGGCGGGAATTCGATCGATACGCCGCGCAGGGCGCGATAGCGGCCGAAACTTTTCGATACATCCGCGAGCCCGATCATCCGCGCCTCCCCGCGTCTGCCGGCGCGCGCATGAGGGGACGGCGGTCCATCAGGGTCTCCGGTGTCACGGTGGGGAAAATGCGTTCTGCCACGTCGAGCACGGTGATGAAGAAGCTGTTGAGGAGAATGATCGCGGGTGGATTTTTCTCCACGATATAGGAGAAAATCCGCACCGGCCGGTATGGCACGTCGCCGACGCCGTCGCGGTCGATGTCGTAGCCGCGGTAGGCGTCCCAGAAATTCCCGGTGAACCAGCTTTCGTTCCGCGTGCTGTTCGTCGCGACGTCGAAGCTGTTGGAGGTGAACGTGTTGCCGGTGAATGTATTGTCCGTGCAGTTCGCCATCAATCGCACCGCCCATCCATTCCCGCGGAATACATTGCGCGAAATGGTGAGCCGCGCGCCGCCCTCGGCGTAAATGCCGGCGGTGTTCGACGCGATCATGTTGCCCTCGACACGGCTGTCGCTGATGTCCTTGAGCAGCAGTCCGTACGATGCGCTTCCCCAGTTATTGAGAAAGGTGTTATTCTTCATGTCGATGCGCTTCGAGTACATGACGGCGACCCCGGAGCCGTTCTCCGTGAAGGTGTTGCGCAGGTACATGTCGTCGTCGGAGAACATGAAGTGCAGACCGTAGCGCAGGTTCCGCGTGCTGGTGTTTTCCCGCACGACGCTGGAACTCGTGAACTCGAGGTAGATGCCGTCGCGATGGCCTTCGATGTGATTGTTCTCGATCAGCAGCGAATCGCTGTACCAGGAGTGAATGCCGTTTCCCGAAGCGGATTCCCGACGCGCCTCTCCGAAAAATCGGCAGCCTCGCACGAGGCTGCGGGCGGATTTCGCGAGATAGATGCCGAAGAACACATCCTTCAGCACCAGATTCTCGAATCGGCAAAAGCGCACGCCCGTGGCCTTGATCGCCGCGCGGTCCTCGACATAACTCTGGCCGGTGTTACGGAGTGTAAGATCCGATATCCACACACTGTCCGCGCGCACGAGGAAGATGCCTGCCGCGCCGCGGCCGCTGATCGACACCGCGCCTCTGCCGCGGATTGTCAGCCGCTTGTCGACGACGATGCCGCCTTCCGCATAGGATCCCGCGTGAATGACGATGCGGTCACCTGCCTCGGCGATGCGCACCGCCTCGCGGATGCTGGACCGCGCTCCATCGGGACGCACGTCGATCGTGCGGGCCTGCAGCAGGCCGTACCCCGCGGGACCGCCGGGAAACACGCCGACCAGGATTGCGCCATATGCCAGCATGGCGCACAGCCGTCGCGCGCGCGGGATCAGTCCCATTCCTTTGCGACCAGCAGGCGCACTCCCGTCCAGCGATAGAGCAATCCGACGGTGCGCATTGCCGCGGCGTCGTACTGTTCCTTCGTTTCGAAGGCCGCGAGGTTCATCCCCATGGGACTGCGGTACTCCTCGCTGCGATGGTACCATGCCTTCTCCGCGTTGATGAATGTGCCGGGCTTGTTGTAATCCATCACCCAGAGCGACGCGATCTCCTCCTCCCCGTCATCATCTTCGTCATCCTCCTCGTTTATCGCCGCGGCGAGGCATTCGATCGCATCATAGACATACACCTTCGATTTGTGTGTGACCAGCTCCGCCGCGAAGCGTGCGTCGGTGATGGTCATCTTGCAGTGCGCGCATTCCTCCTTGCCGAGATCGATCTCGCGCGGTCCCTGCGAGCAGCCCGCGAACGCGATCACCATGATCGCTGCCGCCACGGCAAATGGGATAATTCTTCTCCGTTTCATGAGAGATCTGCTCCTTCCTGCAGATTCGATGGATGCTGCATCACTTCATCGCGTCCGTGGCAGCCGGATCCTTCTTCTTTCTCGAAATCCACCACGCACCCGCCGCGAGCGCTACGCTCGCGAACGCGATGACCGCGCCGGGACCCGGATACGAATGCGCGTTGAAATTGAGGATCTGCTGCGACCCGATGAGCGGGGGCTGATACGACATGCCCGGAATCTTGATGATGGCCCGCGGATCGAGCTCGTGCCCGTAATTGTATTCCCAGATATAGAAATCGAACATGCCCGCGATGCCGAGGACGACGAACAGCAGAATCCACGCCATTGCCATCCATCGCCGCCCGGCAAACGCGGCAATCAGTCCCAGCAGCAGCATCGCGCCGATGATATACGGCATGTACGCCAGCTCCGCGATGGAGTCGGGCTCGATGCGCTTCATGCCGATGTAGTGGTTGAGGTTGTTGATGCTTTCGAGATCGTTGGGATTTTCACCCTCGACGGTGTGAAGGAAGATGCTCATGCCGAGTCCCTCCGGGTACTGCGGCGCTTCCAGTGTGATCTGCCAGAGCGGAGTGAAGTAGGTTCCGATGAGCAGGAGCGCCGCTGCGACGAGCATCAGGCGCGATGTGCGGTTCATTATCAATTCCTCTCCGCGTCGGTGGCGCGGGCATCCGCGGCTTGCGCATGCCCGCGCCGGACGCATGGTGTTCGTATTATTGCTTCAGTCCGTTATGCGACAGGGCGACGCCGGAGCCGGCGGGTGACACCCGCACATAGCCCTGCATCTCCTGGTGCAGCGCGGAGCAGAAATCGGTGCAGTACATCGGGTACACTCCCGGGCGCTGCGGTATCCACTTGATCGTCTGCGTCTCGCCCGGCATGACCAGCATCTCCCCGTTCAGCGCGCCCTTGATGGCGAAGCCGTGCGGGGTGTCCCAGTCCTGTTCGAGGTTGGTCATGTGGAAATAGACCTTGTCTCCGACCTTGACGCCTTCGATCACATCCGGCTTGAAATGCGACCGGATCGCGGTGATGTATACGTGCACGTCGCCGCCCTTCCGCTCCACGCGCGATTCCTTCTCTCCGAGCGTGACGTATGGATGCTTGTTCTCCATGATCTTGAACGTGCGCACGGATTTCTCCTTGATCAGATCGGCGGGGATCGCCTGTGCGTAATGCGCCTCACCGATGGTCGGGAAATCACTGAGCAGTTTCATCTTGTCGCCCGTGATATCGATCAGCTGGGCCGACTGCGTCAGCTCGGGACCCGTCGGCAGGTAGCGGTCCTTGGTGATCTTGTTCAGCGCGATGACGTACTTGCCCCAGGGCTTCTTCGAATCCCCGCCCGGGATCATGAGATGGCCGATGGAATAGTAGGTGGGAATGCGGTCCACCACGGTGAAATCCTTGAGACTCCATTTCACGATTTCCGAGGAAACGAACATCGAGGTGTACGCGAATCCCTTGCCGTCGAACTCGGTGTGCAGCGGACCCAATCCCGGCTTTTCGACTTCGCCCGCGAGCACGGCCTTGTAGTTCAGTACCGGGATGCCGTGAACCGTCGCGTCGATCTTTTTATCGCTGATCGCTTTCAACATTTTCGAGAACGAGAAGACGGGGACCACCGTCGCGAGTTTCCCGCCGCCGACGATGAACTCACCGGTGGGATCCACGTCCGCGCCGTGCGGCGACTTGGGTGTCGGGAGGAAATAGATCATGTCCGGACAGTCGGCCGGATCGAGCATCAGCACGCCTTCCTTCATCGTGGATGTGCCGGTGTGCGTCACATCGCTATAGGTGTTGTGCGCGTAGCGTCCCGTAACCTTCTTGGCCTTTCCCTGCGCGACGTACTGCTCGGCTTTCTTCCAGTTGATGGCGGCGATGAAGTCCTTGTCGTTCTGGCTGGCCTCGACCTCGAGCATCGTGTGCGCTTCCTCGGTGTTGTAGGTCGAGAAGAAAATCCAGTCCTTCGAAGGACCCTTGCCCGCGTGTGCGAGATCATAATCGAAACCGGGCATGAGGATCTGGAAGGCGATGCTCATGTTCCCCTTTTCCTTGTCCACCTTCACGAAGCTGAGCATGCCCTTGAAGTTCTCCTTGTAGCTCGCGATCGGAACGTCCTGATTTTCGAACAGGGGTATGCTGAACCGGCCTCCGGCGACGACGTACTCCGAATTCTCCGTCGTGAACGGCGATGAGTGGTTGCCCGCGGAGTTCGGGAGTTCGATGATCTCCACCGTGCGGAACGTCGTCAGATCGATGCGCGCGATGCGCGGAGTGTTGTTGCCGTTGATGAAAATCCACTTGCCGTCGGGCACGCCGTCGGTCATGGAAAACTCCGGGTGATGCGCGTCGTCCCACGGCACGAATCCGAAGGAAGTGTTGAGCATGGGGATTGTCTCCTCGGTGTACCCCCAACCCTTCTCGGCATCCTGCGAGAAGATGGGAATGACACGGAACAGCCGTCCGCTGGGGAGACCGTAGACGGACATCTGTCCGCTGAAGCCGCCGGACATGAAGACGTAGAACTCGTCGTAACTGCCCGGCGCGACGTACACACGCGAGGCCGCGTCGCCGGCGGCGCCGGATTCCTTCGCGCTGTTGCAGCCGACGGACACGACGGCCGAGAGAATGACGATCGCGAACGTGGCGAGGAGCTTTATCGGTTTTAAATTCATTTATTGGCCTCCGAAATGGAAGGAATGGATGAGTCGGTGGTATCCCCGGGTGTCCGGAAATATCCGGACTTCCGGCTCGGATATTACTGCTTCGCGGCGATATCGCGCAGGTGCTCGAGCACATAGCGGGCATCGGTTTCGTTGACCTGCGCGTTGGGCATCTTGGTCAGGTATTCCTGCAGCAGGCAGTGCGCGGTGTCATCCTTTTCGAGCATGACATCGGTGTCGAGAATCATGTTCATGATGTACACCGGTGTCCGCCGATTGTAGACCTTGCCCAGCGCGGGACCGACGTATCGCTCGTCGTACTTGTGGCAGGCCGTACATATGACGCTGAATATCTTCTCCCCTTTCTTGGCGAACTCCGCGTTCACCTGGGGATCCATCGAGACTTCCTTGATCTTGCCGTACACGGCTTTCGCCTTCTCCGCTGTCGCGGTCTCCGCCGCCGCGGTATCTGCTTTCTCCTCGCCGGACTTGCCGCATGAAGCGAGCATTATGACGGCACCGATGAGAAAAGCATTGAGGATGAGACGACCTGGCATGATTGTGCTCCTGTCTATGTGAATACTGGGTGATGAGATTTCGTGATGGTATCCGCTACCCGGCTCTGTCGCCGGGTACCGTTACCGTGTTTAATTCCGAGGAATTACTCGATTTTTTTAGGCCACGGGGAAATGTGATTACCATTATTTACGGATCGTTCCAATGGAAAGCAACCGTGCGTTCGGATGAAACATAGACCATTTTATCTACATTTGCAAGACCCGCCCTTAAAAAAATCCGGATTTTCCTATTTGATCCGTTCCTCCGGCTTCTCGTAGCGCGCCGCGACGTGCTTCCGCGGCCTGCGTCCGCGGCCGGGAAGGCCGATTCGGCAGGGATTGCGGATTTCCGTCCTCCCGCTCTGAAACTATCCGCAATACCGCCCGTAAGATGCGGCATGCGTCCCGAGCCCTGCCGACCTCCCATCAATATCGACGGCAGCCGAAGAGACGGCCTGAGGAACCTTTCAAATACACTGGAGCTTTTTCCCGATGAAACGTCTTTTCTCTCTTCTCGCATTGTCCGTTTTCGCACTCTCCGTCCTCACCCTGTCCGCCTCCGCGCAGGAGCAGGAGACGCTGTTCAGTTCTCCCGTCGAACACGGCGGCTTCGGCGGCGTGGTCACGCAGATGACCTCGATCCGCGGCGAAATGGCGGCCATGGTCGGCGGTTACGGCGGCTGGCTGGTCGGCCACCGGCTCATGATCGGCGGCGGCGGCTACGGTCTGGTCTCCTCCGTGCGTGCAAGCGCCGAGGCGGAGCAGCAATACAGCATCAATGGCGAACCCCTGTATGTGGATTTCGGATACGGCGGTCTCATGCTTGAATACATCATCGAACCGAGCAGGCTTCTGCATGTCAACGTGCAGGCACTGATCGGCGGCGGCGGCGTGAACTACCGCGAAGGATGGCGCGGCGAGTTCTTCGAGGACGACGCGGGCGATCGCCGCTGCGGCAACGGGGACGCAGTGTTCGTCGCCGAGCCCGCGGTGAACGTGGAACTGAACGTGACCGACTGGATGCGGGTTTCGGCGGGTGCCAGCTATCGCTACGTCAGCGGAGTGAATTTCATCACCGGCATCGAAAACAAGGATTTGTCGGGCGTCTCCGGACAGCTCGCCCTGAAGTTCGGCGCTTTCTGATATCGAATGGAATCGCATTTCTTCGAATCCCCAGCCCGTGCCGGGGATTCTTTTTTTTCCGGCTCTTCATGTCCCCAAGGGTACGGCGGGCCTTCTGCCTGTGATTCTCCCAGGTTCCGCGAGACCCGATTCTCCGGCGTTCATGTTTCCATCCGCTCTTGCATCTCCCCTTTCTCCGCTCCATATTGAAACGGCATCGCCATCGGACTTCCGTGTCTGATACTCTTTCGCTCCCTTCGACATGACATCGGCATGAAGAAATTCTCCCTCGCCTTCTTCCTCCTTTCCATCCTCATCCGCGCGCAGGAGGGCAGTGCGCAGGGCATTTCGTTCACCCGCGACGACGGCCGGGGCGGCAGGCTCACCGCCACCTGGCAGCGTCCCCTGCCGCAGGGCAACACCATCTTCGACATCTGCTTCGTCGACAGCCGCCATGGCTGGGCGGTGGGGGAGCACGGTACGATACTGCATACCACGAATGGAGGTGAAAGCTGGTCCGCGCAGTCGAGCGGAACCACGGAAGCGCTTTTTGAATGTTCCTTCATCGACCGCGAGCATGGCTGGGTGAACGGCGTGCAAATACTTCTGCGCACGACGGACGGCGGCCGACACTGGTCCTCCACACACGCTCCTCCCCTGCAGGGCGCGGTTGACAATTTCCGAAGTGCCTGCATGCCTGCGTCTGGGACGGTCATCGTCACCACCGGCTTCGGCGGCATCTGGCGGAGCACGGACAATGGCGAGGAGTGGCGGCAGGTCCATGAGCTGTCAGATCCCGACCACATGTATTTCACGGATGAAAAGTACGGCTGGGTGGCCGGGGAAAGCGGCCGCATCATCCGCACCACCGATGGCGGCGCCACATGGACGGATCACTGGGCCCTTTCCCAGGGGCGCTGGCCGATGATGCTCTCCTTCTCCGATTCGCTGCGCGGCTGGGTGAGCACGGAGCAGATATCCGTTTCCGCGACCACCGACGGCGGCAGGACGTGGTCCGTCGCCATCAAAGACACCATGATGTATAGGAACGACATGGCCATGATCGATTCTCTTCACGGCTGGAGCTGCGGAGTGCGCGGATTGTTTCGCACATCGGACGGCGGCAGGAGCTGGACGCCGCACCCGTCGGTCACTTCCCGCCAACTCAATGCGATCACCTTCCGGAATGCCGACTCCGGATGGGTGGCCGGATATTTCGGCGTGTTGCTGCGCACAACGGATGGAGGCGAGACGTGGTTGAACGAATATACGGTCTGGATGTCCGATTTCAGGGCCCTGGATTTTCCTTCAGAGGATAGCGGGTGGGTGGTTGGCAACGGCATCTACCGGACCACCGACGGCGGCATGAACTGGCTTTCCATCCCTCACCCGGGCAGCGGCACCCTCACGGGCGCCTTTTTCTTCGACGGGCGCAGCGGTGTGTGCATCGGTAAGGACGGCCTCGTGATCTCCACAACCGATGCGGGAAGCACGTGGGCCCGACAGACCATCGCTCCGGGACAGCTTCTGAGTGATGTGTTTTTTCTCGACCGTGAACGCGGATGGATCGCGACTCACGAGGGCTCGATCTTCCACACGCGGGATGGCGGAGGCAGCTGGCGGCTGCTCGCGGACGGCTTCCCCGCCGATCTGGAGGAGGTCGCCTTTACCAATCCCCGAACCGGCCATGCGACCTGCCTGAACGAAGGATTCTGGAGCACGCGGGACGGAGGAGCGACCTGGTCGTCGCAGACATTCGGATGCGCGCTGGTTGACATGGCGCTGCCGGATTCCTCCACGATCATCCTGCTCTCGAGCTTCGACCTCGCGGATAAGAAACGGTCCGCTCTGATTCTCCGCAGCACTGACGGCGGAGCCACCTGGCGGCCGCGGCGCATCGAAGCAGCTGTCTACCCCCGGGCGCTGCACTTCACAGACGCGCGGCGCGGATGGCTGCTCGCGGAGAACGGCAGCGTGTGGACGACGGAGGATGGCGGCGCGAGCTGGACGCCGCTTCCATCAGCGACGGGGATATGGGGTGTCGACATCGCGGCGCCGACCTCCCGCCGCGCATTTATCGCGAGCGGCAACGGCGGGATCGTGCGGATCGATTGGACGCGTGCCGAATAATCGATCCGTCCTCGCCCCTTCTCATCGCCTCCCCGTTCCACATCGCGCATTTTCCCTTTCCCAAGCTGCTGCGTACTTTACAAGCGAAACGATGGAGGCCGACCGTGAAACTGATCCGCTTCGGTGTGTCGCTGCCGGAAGAACTGATCCGCAAGTTCGACCGTCTGATCAAGCGCAAGAAATATCCCAACCGCTCCGAGGCCATTCGTGATCTGATCCGGCGCGAACTGGTGCAGGAAGAAATCGAGAGTGACCGCGTCGTGGCCGGAGTGCTGAGCCTGCTCTACGATCATCACCAGACGGCGATTTCGGAAACGCTCAATGCCCTGCAGCATGACCATCACGAATCCATCATCGCGACTTCGCACGTCCATCTCGATCATGACAACTGTCTGGAAGTGATCATGCTGCACGGACGGGCGAAAAACATCAAGAAGTTCGCGGACGCCATCATTTCCATCAAGGGGGTCAAGCACGGGGGACTGCATCTGACTTCCACCGGCGAGAGGCTCCGCTAAGTGCACGGCGCAAACACGCTTGTCGCATTCTTCCGGCGCCTTCGCATCGTGTTTCCGATGCTGCTTGTTTTCGGTATAATCATCCTCCTCGGCACGAAGGGAAGCACGGTCCAGTTTCGTGTCGCCGGTTTCGAAGTAACACACGAGGCGCTTGCCGCCGCGATCGATGCGATGCTGCGTCTGCTTCTCGTCGCGACGGCTTCGCTGATCTTCACACTGCTGGTGCCGCTATCGCATGCGATCGCCGGCCTGCGCGCGTTGCGCATTCCGTCCGTCGTGATCGCCGTCGCCTGGCTCACGGAACGCTTTCTCTCCCTGCTCGCAGCCGATCTCCGGGGACTGATGGACGGCGTGCGCGTGCGTTCCGCCGCACTCCGTCTGCCGCGGCGTGTGATGCTCGCCACACGTATCAGCGCAAGCTTCCTCGTCCGCGCGGTGGGACGCAGCGAGCGCATGGCGGATGCGATGATCGCGCGCGGTTTCGATGGTACGATCCCGCGTTGTACCGACGCGCGGTGGACTTCCCGTGATTCGCTGGTTGGCATGGGCGCACTCGCCGTGATCTTGGCTGTCCTCATTTTCTGAAGTTCACGATGTCCGTCAGATCAGATATCGTCGTTTCCTGCCGCAGCCTGAGCTGCACCTATCCCGGCGGCGTCAGGGCGCTAGAGAATGTCAGCTTCGACATGGCGCGCGGGGAGCACCTCGCCATCATCGGTCCCAACGGCGCAGGGAAATCGACTCTCTTGCGCGCGCTGATCGGGCTGCTTCCCTCCGAGGGGGAAATCCTGATCGAAGGGATCCGGCTCGCGAAAGACATGCTGCGGGAGATCCGTCTCCGGATGGGACTGGTGTTCCAGAATCCCGACGATCAGCTGTTCTCGCCGAGCATCGCCGAGGATGTGGCGTTCGGTCCCTCCGCGATGGGCCTTCCCCGCGACGAAGTCGCCACGCGCGTGCGCGAGGCGCTGGAGGACGTCGGTCTCGCCGCATCCGCTTCGCGCAATCCCCTGCAGCTGAGCTTCGGTGAACGCCGGCTGGCCGCCGTCGCGGCCGTGCTTTCCATGCGTCCCGCCATCCTGGCGATGGACGAACCCAGCAGCAATCTCGATCCCGCGCATCGACGTCGGCTCATCCGCTGGATCCGCGCTCACCGCGACCGCACCCTCCTGCTTGCCACGCACGACCTCGACATGGTCGCCGAGACCGCCGACCGCGTCATCCTTCTTGACCGCGGCGTCGCCGCCGACCGTCCCGCCCGTGACATCCTCACCGACACCGCGCTGCTCGCTTCGCACGGACTCGAGCCGCCGCTGGGGCTACAGGAGCTGCGCTTCTCCACTGCATCCTGATTCCGGATTTTTTTTCCTTGTATTCATCCGATGATCTGCGTAGGTTGGTAACACGAATTAGTAATACGTGCTACCCCGTCCCGATATGATCCTCCCCGCGCACATCCGCCGCCTGGCATGCGTCACGACGCTCGTCATCGAACGCCGGGATGCGATATCCCGCACCGGGCGCATATCTCCTCGCCGGCGTGCGCCAAACGCTGGAGGGCTGACATGAACGGCGACGACACGCGTGCGCGCACGCGGAGAGACGAGAACCGGGAAGAGTATGTCCGGCGCATTCCTCTTGCCGCGATGTTCACGGCGCTGGGCGTGCTCTTTCCGCAGATGTTCCACATGCTCGGCGTGGGATCGACTTTCCTGCCCATGTTCCTTCCCGTACTCGCGGCGGGGATGCTGCTTCCCTGGCGCCTTTCCTGCACGGTCGCGTTTCTCACTCCGTGTGTCTCGTGGATGCTGACAGGCATGCCGCCGCTGTCTCCGCCCGTTCTGCCTCTCATGCTGACCGAGCTGACCGCGGTGGCCTTCCTGTCTTCCTGGCTCCGGCACTCGCGCCGCTGGCCCGTGACCGCGGTCGTCGCCATGGCCATGGCTGGAGACCGGCTGCTTCTGTTCCTCGTCGTGGAAGC